>NZ_LZGZ01000080.1:0-571 GCF_001690515.1 Gilliamella sp. Fer4-1
AATCCCCTGCCAAGAAAAAAAATGTGGTGATAGTATCCAAAGGGATAAATAACCAAGCCCGAATCGAAAAAACAGTATTTCCACAGGTTTGAAATCAAGTAATAAAACTTTAGTCGCAATAAATGTTGTTCCCCAAAGAAACACGGTCATTAATGCAATTAAGTGCCCTGATGCTTTGTTTGAAAATAACATAATAATACTCTTTGTTCACATTAATAAATATTGTTATCAAAGTAAAGTATATCGTATTGCACGGTATTTATTACTAAAATTAGTAGCCAATATTAAATTAAAAAAGATTAAGAAAGGATTTGATTAAAAAATATAACTCTATTTTTATTTTAAAATAGGTATCATTTTTGTATTTAGTTTGTTTTTAGGCAAAAAAAATCCACTCGAAAAATCGAGTGGAGGGCAAAAAATGAAAAACGTAATCTGTTAATATAGACAACTAAAAAAGTAAAAAGTTCAAATTAATTTCATATATTTTTTAATATTTAACAAAATAACAAATAACTGTTTGTTATTTAATAATAATTATTTTTAGAAATAAAATAATTATTCACAATAT
>NZ_LZGZ01000081.1:0-29135 GCF_001690515.1 Gilliamella sp. Fer4-1
TATACAATTTTAAAATTAGAACCTTTAATTTCTTTCAACTAAAAATAAGTTTTAATTTACCAAAATGGTTGAATTGGCCTTTTTTTCATGATAAATTAGGGCGGTATTTGTATATCAAATACTATAACAGGAGAAACAAAATTATGGCACTGACAGAATTTGGCAAAGTAGTAAGAAAAGCAAGAATAGACATTGGCTATACGCTATTGACTATGTCTAAAGAGCTTGAAACAACACCTGCTTACCTTAGTGGCCTAGAAACAGGATTAAAAAAGATCCCTAAAAATTGGGTTGAAAAAATATCTAACTTTTTCAAATCCAAAAATCACGAAATAAATAATTTGCAAGAATTAGCTGATGTGTCAAATGAAAATGTCAATATTAGTGGTTTGTCTTTGCAACAACAGATGTTAATTGCAGGTTTTGCTAGATCCCCATTTAATGCTGAGGAACTAAAGCGATTAGCTAAATTATTTGAAGATATTAATAAAAAAAGGATTGATTAAATGATTGAAAAGTACCAAATGCGTGGAAATCGAGTTGAACCAATGGAAGTTGATGATATAAAAATAAAAGCAATTAACTCTTGCAAGGTCTTTAAGCTTTCAAAAGAAATGAAAATTAATTTTGATGCTGTATTTGAAAACTTAGCTTTATATGGAATAACATTACAAGTAATTTCGGATAAAGACTGGTTAGGTGTCACTGAGGGGCATTGTGATCCTAACGATTTTACCATTAGTATACCAAATAAAACTTATGTGGCAGCCTCTAAAGGGAAAAGAGAAGCTTTATTTACTATTTTCCATGAGATGGGGCATATTTTATTAGGACATAAGGCTATTTTACACCATTCTCAACATCAACCAACTTATAAAGAAGATGCTGAATGGCAAGCTGATTTATTTGCTTCAACTATATTATTAGAAATTGGAATTGAACGTCAATATTCGTTTGATTTCGAAGTGTAAAAAGCACTTATTTACGGTAAGTGCTTTTTATTTTGGGTGTTAGTTACATATTTTACGGATATGACTAACTTGTTAACAACCATAAGAACATTTGGGTGTCTAATGGAACTTTTGAAAAAGCGAATAGATTATACTTATTATTTTCTATTAAGCAATAGTTTATTTGTGCTCTAAATGTTCTCCTTTTGATAGGAGATATCGCATGAGTGATTTTATTTGTCCTCGCTGTGGTAATGCTTGTGGGTATACATTTGCTAGATATATAGTCAAAAATGGCAAGACTATTTATCCTAAAAAGGCAAAAGCTTTTCGTATACCACAGTGTGAATGCGCTAATAAAACAGCCGCTTAACACTTAATAAAGTCGTCACTTAATTGTGACGACTTTTTTTAGTTATTCTTATAGAAAAGCAGAATTTAATCTGCCCCCGTTCAAATTACATTTCAAGTAAGTAAGATCATAATAACCTCATACATTAATTTAATTATGAGGTTTTTATGGAACACCCTATCAAAAAATTATCCCAAGTACGCCTTCTCAAATGGTATTTAGTTGCTATTACTTTATTTGCAATTATTACGTTACTCTCGCCTCAGCAATTACCAGTTGTTGCTTATAAGTTGGCTTTAGTCTTGCTTTCTGCTGTGATTGGTTACCACCTAGACCGTGCACTTTTCCCTTATGCATCTCCTGGAGGTTATTTATATAACGATTGGAAAGAGTTTGGTCCTGATTTTTATACTCAGCAATATATTGAATCTTTAGAAAACAATGAACGACCAGAGGCAATGGATTCCAAAATGTGTGCGGAATACCCTGTTCTTGATGAGTATCGAAACCTATTTGCGGTTGTTCTGATTCGTCGGGCGTTGATTGTTTCCGCTGTGATTCTTGGTGTAACTCTTGGATTATAACCATGCGTTATTTAACTTTAATTATTGTGTTTATGCTGTTTAGTTGTCATTTAGCGCCTGCTATAGCAGGTGTACCAAATGATGCTAAGCAACATCAACGGGAACTGACACGTAATGCACGAGCCATATTTGGTCTTGATGCACCCATTGCATTATTTGCGGCGCAAATTCACCAAGAATCACGTTGGAACGTCAATGCTAAATCACATGTAGGTGCACAGGGTCTTGCTCAGTTTATGCCAGCAACGGCGGATTGGATTGCTGGAGCGTACCCAAAAACACTGAGCAGCAATGAACCTTATAATCCGTCTTGGGCACTACGTGCTTTAGTTCAATATGATTATTGGTTATATCAGCGTATTAATAAAACTGCTAGCGATTGTGATAGATGGGGATTCACTTTGTCTGCCTATAACGGCGGGCTTGGCTGGGTAAATCGTGATCGTCAGCGAGCAAAACGAGAATACCAAGATGCAACACACTATTGGGGCGTTGTTGAAAATATTAATGGTGGTCGTAAAAGCATTAATTTTAAAGAAAACCGTGATTATCCAATTCGTATTATCTACCGTTGGCAACCTGTTTATATAAATGAAAATTGGGGAGTCGGGGTTTGTGATGATTAGGATACTTACATTCATATCTCATGTTTTGAAGAAAAACAAAAGTACTATTTTTGTAATTATTGTTTTCCTATTCGCTACCAGTAGTGCATTTTTTATGGGATTACATGAAGGAAAAATACAAGCAAAAATTGAGTATACAAACCAACAGTTAAAGGAATCGACTAAAACATTTAATCAATTTATTGCATCTACACAACAACTAATTAATTCAGCTAATGACGCCAGTAACCATTTAGCAAAACAAGTTATTGAAAGGAAAAATGACGATGAGCAATCAACTCAGATATTACTTAAATTACTTGCTTCACAATCAAATGTGGATGGTGATTGTGTGTTTAATAATGACATCATGCACATTATCAAACAAGCAAGAAATAAAGCCATTAGTGCAACAGCAAATGGTTTTACCAGCGGCGATATCAACTCCTTGCGATATTCCAATAGAAATGAGAAATAACTCAGGATCTGCAGCAATAGAAGCATTGAAGATTTTATATAACCAATATGCAATTTGCGCAGGGAAATTGATTGAAGTTTTAAATTATGTCAACGAGGTAAACAATGGACAACGCTGATTTAGCAACAACAGCCGAAATGGAAGCACTAGACCGTGCGCTAGCGAAACATCAAGCAAAAACGGAAGTATCACGCTTATATTGTCGAATCTGTGAAGAGCCGATAGCTGAAGAACGTCGAAAAGCATTAGTGACTGATTTATGTATTGAATGTGCTTCGATAGAAGAAAAAAGGAATAAACGATGAATTTTAACGAACTTACATTTAATTGGCAGTTTTTGCAATGGGTTGTAATGGCGGTTGTAGGAGTGTACTCATGGCTAATTGGTCGTCAATCGGCTAGTCAAAAAGAATTATTAGATTTACGTATTCGAGTAACACAAGTTGAGGAGACGGTTAAATCACTGCCGACTCAGCATCAGGTAACCAAATTGATTGAAAAATTAAGTAGCAACGAAGCTACTTTAAATCAGCTATCTGATCGGCTTTCAGGATTATCTCGTCAATTAGATAACATTAACCAATTTTTATTAAAGAACAAGTGAGGAATTATGAGTTACGCTGAATTTTTGAAAGAAGATCAACGTTTGGTTATTTTGCGTATCTTATATGAAATGCCAAGTTATAGCAGTAATTCTAGCATTATCTATAGTGCGTTAGATCACTATGGTCACGCTATTAGCCGAGACCAAGTTAAAACCCATTTAAGTTGGCTTGGACAACAAGACTTAATTAAAACCGAAACAATCGGTAGTGTTATTGTTGCTCGTTTAACTGATTTTGGTGCTGATGTGGCCACTGGTAAAGTTGTTGTGCCTGGTGTAAAACGTCCAAGCGCAGGAGCGTAATTATGGGACGTAAATCAACGATCCACAAACTAGAGCCTGAGGTACGTAATTATATTGAGAAACTACTACGAGCAGATCAACTTACACTAGATGAAATGATTGCCGAACTGCAACAAACGTTTCCAAGTACTGATACGCCAAGCCGTTCTAGTCTTCACCGTTATCAAAAAGGTTTTAATGAAATGACCAATAGCTTACGTGAAATTGAAACAGCATCACGTATTTTGGTTGATGAATTGGGTGATAGTGTTGATGACAAATCAGGAGCACTACTTGCACAAGCAGTCACAACGTTAGCAACACGTGCCGCATTTAAAGCACATGAATCAGAAGATATCACAATCAAAGAAATTAGTTTTTTAGCAAAAGCCGCTAAAGAAGCCATGCAAGCACGTCAATTAAGTTTTAAAGAGCGGCAGGAAATCGAAAAAGCCGCACGTGAAAAGTTATTGCGTGAACAAAAAGAAAAACTGGATGAGCTAGAAAAAACAGGCGAAGTACCAGCTGAAATGTTAGCTAAAGTAATTAAAGCGGCGTATGACTTATGACAGTAAAAAATGAACCAGCCTTAAAACTCTATGACTATCAAAAACAGTGGGTAAACGACACTAGCCGTTTTGCTATTGCTATGTTCTCTCGGCAATGCGGTAAAACCTTTACCAGTACATTACAAATTGTGCTCGACTGTTTGCGAGCTGAAGCACACGGAAAACGTGCGCGTTGGGTTATTTTATCACGGGGTGAACGTCAAGCACGTGAAGCCATGAATGAGGGTGTTAAAGTTCATCTTCGTGCAATGTCCGCGGGCTTTAAAGAACTCGATTATGATTGGGATGCTAATATTCGGGCATTAGAAGTTGAATTACCTGGTGGCAGTAAAATTACTGCTTTACCTGCCAATCCAGATACTGCCCGTGGTTTTAGTGCTAGTGTGCTACTGGATGAATTTGCCTTTCACCAAGATAGTCGGGCAATTTGGAAAGCATTGTTTCCTGTTATCTCAAAGCCCGGTTTAAAACTGCGTGTGATTAGCACACCAAATGGCAAAGGCAATAAATTTTATGAGCTGATGACAGGTAAAGATGATGGTTGGTCACGTCATTCAGCGGATATTTATCAATGTGTAGCAGATGGTTTACCGCGTAATATTGAAGAGTTGCGACGAGGTGCCGGTGACGACGATTTATGGGCGCAAGAGTTCGAGCTTAAGTGGTTAGATGAAGCAAGTAGTTGGCTGGATTTTGATTTAATTACTAGCGTTGAAGATGAAAAAGCAGGAGTTCCTCAACATTATACGGGCAATCCATGTTTTGTTGGCGTTGATATTGCTGCACGTAATGACTTATTTGTCATTTGGGTTATTGAGCAAGTCGGTGATGTGCTTTGGACTCGTGAAATTATTGAACGCAAACGTATTTCATTTGCTGAGCAAGATTATTTACTTAATGAGGTTTTTCGTCGTTATCGTGTTATTCGTATCTGTATGGACCAAACTGGCATGGGTGAAAAACCGGTGGAGGATGCTAAACGACGTTATGGCGAAATGGTTGTTGAAGGTGTGCTATTTACGGCTCCTAATAAATTAACATTAGCAACACAAGGTAAACAAGCCTTTCAAGATAGAAAAATTCGTATTCCCGCTGGCAATAATGCCCTTCGTGCCGATTTGCATAAGTTGAAAAAAGTGACTGGAGCAACGGGGCAACCGCGTTTTGTTGCTGATTCTGATAGTAATGGTCATGCTGATCGAACTTGGGCTGCCTTTCTTGCAATTAATGCAGCTAGCCAAGATGGGTATGAAATTGAATACCAATCACTAGGCGTTCGTGATTCTTACCGTTCATTGAATCAATATTCGAGTAGCTCAGAACTGGAAACAACCGATACAGGCTTTGGCACGGTACGGGGCGGTAACGATTTTGGAGGATTTATTTAATGTTATGGTTTAAAGGCAAAAAGCCACATGTTGAAACAGGACGAGAGCTGGCAGGCACAGGTGAAAATAATGATATTACTAAATTATATGTTGGTTTGCTAGCGCAGCCAGATGATAGTGTTCTTCGTAATCGGGGTGGTGGTCGTTTAGATATTTACAAAGAAGTTTTAAATGATGATGAAGTGAAATCGGCATTTACTCAGCGCCAAGATGCTGTTATATCTCGTGAGTGGAAAGTGGAACCCGGAGGCGATAAACCAATTGATACCGAAGCTGCTGAAGCTATGAGTGAGTTACTGAAGTCAGTGGGATTTGACCGTGTAACTAAGTTAATGCACTACGGAGTTTTTTACGGTTATGCTGTGGCGGAGTTAATTTATGGCATCAAAGATAATCTATATTGGATTGACGATATCAAAATTCGTGATCGGCGTCGTTTTCGGTTTACTCCAATGGGTGAACTGCGCTTATTAACGCCCAATAATATGCATGAAGGTGTTGCTTGTGATGCACCGTACTTTTGGCATTATGCAACTGGTGCCGATCATGATGATGAACCCTACGGCTTAGGCTTAGCGCACTGGCTTTACTGGCCAAGCTTTTTTAAACGCAATGATATTAAGTTTTGGCTGATTTTCCTAGAAAAATTTGGCATGCCAACGGCGGTAGGCAAATATGGCACAGGTGCAACACCAGAACAGAAACGTGATCTATTGTCGTTAACTCGTGCCATTCAAACCGATTCAGGCATTATTATTCCTGAGAGCATGACTTTAGATTTATTACAAATAGCACGTTCTGGTGCGGGTGATTACAAAGCATTCTATGACTCAATGAACGAAGCAATCAGGCGTGTGACAGTCGGACAAATTACATCATCTGGTGGTGCCTCAAGCTCAATTGGCGGTGATGAGTCATTGCAAGCTGCGGTACTAACATCAATTGCTAAATCAGATTCTGATGTAATGTGCGAGTCATGGAATCGAGGTCCTGGTACCTGGTTTACACAGATGAATTTTCCTGGTGCTGCTGTTCCTCAAGTTTCCCGCATTTTTGATGAGCCGGATGATCTAAAATCAATGTCAGAGCGTGATAAAAATATCATTGAATCAACTGGCTTCCGTCCAACATTGGCTTATGTTCAAGATACATATGGTGGGGAGTGGGAAGAAAAACCGCAACAGCAAGAACAAGTTGATGAAACGATTAAAACAGTAAAAACGGCTGAATTTGCTGAAGCACAAAAGCAAAATAATTTTGCGTCAGTACTGCAATCACAACGTTTAAACGCTGAAATGCAGCCCGTTACTGATAAATGGATTAATCAAATTAAAGAACTGGTTGATAGCGTACAATCGTTAGCAGAATTGCGTGATAAGTTATTTGAATTAATTCCAGATATGCAATTAGATGATTATGCAAAAGTCATGGCTGACGCATTAACAGCAGCTAATTTAGCGGGTCGCACAGAACTACTTGAGGATAGCAAAAATGGTTAATGTGGCATATGGCTCGTTGCCATTTAAAGAGCAAATTGAGTTTTTCCGGCGTAAAGCAAATGTGCCCACAAACAGCTATGTAGATATCTACAATAATGAGCATGATTATGCTTTTGTTGTGGCGGGTGCTAATCGTAATGCATTACTAAATGATTTTCGTGCAGCAATTGATAAAGCAATTAGCCAAGGCACAACACTGGATGAGTTCCGTAAAGACTTTGCTGAGATAGTTGAACGTCATGGTTGGAGTTATAACGGCGGTTTTAACTGGCGTACTCGTATCATCTATGAAACAAATTTAAACAGTTCTTATCAAGCTGGGCGCTATCAACAATTACGTGATTCTAAATTTCCATACCTAGAATACTTACATAGTGATTATGTTGAACACCCTAGAGAACTTCATCAAAGTTGGGATCATCTGGTATTAGATTTTAATGATCCTTGGTGGAATACTCACTTTCCACCCAATGGCTATGGTTGTCAGTGCCGCGTTCGTGGGCGTACTAAAGGTGATCTAAAAAGAATGGGAAAAAATCAACCTGACAAAGCACCAACAATAAATTGGGTTGATAGAGTAATTGGGGAAAATAGTGGTAATCCTAGAATAGTTCGAGTACCTGAGGGAGTTGACCCTAGTTTTGAACATATACCAGGGCAATCAAGGCTTGAGCACTTTGTACCAGAACCTCTTGATGATGCGCTCGTAACTGCTGCTGAAAGTCCGGGTATTCCAAATCAACGGGCATTAGATCCTTTACCTGCACCACGTAAAGCAAGCGTTGATCGGTTAATTACACAAAAGCTGACTGATGATGATTATGTTAATTTGTTCCTAAATGAATTTGGTGCAAACTTAACTAATCCTGTTGTATTTAGAGATGTAACCGGTGAACCGTTAGTAATTAGTAAATCATTATTTACTGTGAAAAAAACGGGTAAAACAAAAGTGACTAAACTAGGCAGAGAAAAATATTTGCTATTACTTGCCGATGCACTCAAAGAGCCTGATGAAATTTGGACACGTTTGGAATGGATTGCCGCATTGCAAAAATCTGTCGTTCGCCGTCGTTATATTGCTCGATATCTAATTGATGGAGAGCTAAAACCGATGTTATCAGTTTTTGAGGTTGGTGATGATGGTTGGATTGGTGTAACCGCTTTTGCAGCTGAACGCGAAAATTATTTAGAATCATTACGAATTGGTGTGAATGTTTATCAACGAAAATAAAACCTCAACCACCGACACAGTTGAGGTTGCTACGCGTGGGATTGGACGTCTTGTCGGAGACTGCCCGCGTATGCAATATTGTTAGTATAGGTGAAAAAATGACTGGCGTAAATATTGAGTTTAATATACAAGATGCTCTTGATGCCATGCTTCATATTGAAGCAGCCATAGATGATACTGAAAGTTTATTTAGTCATATGGGCGAAGTATTACTTGATATTCATGTAGCCAGATTTACGGCTCAAGAATCGCCCGATGGTGTACCGTGGAAAGAACTATCTCCTTGGTATAAAGACTCAAAACCCAAACAAAAAGATAAAATTTTAACGCTAGATGGTAATCTAAGAAGTACGTTGCATTGGCAGATTGAAGGTAATACTTTGTTGTTTGGTACAAACTTAATCTATGGCGCTATTCATCAGTTCGGCGGTACAATTAAACCAGTTAGGGGCAATGCATTAAATGTGGGAGGACGTCCTGTAAAGCAAGTGGTAATTCCAGCAAGACCATGGCTTGGCATTAGCGCCCAAGATAAATTACTGTTGATAGATGTTGTGCGTGAGCACTTGGGTTTTGCTTAAAACGCAATATAACGCGTTTTAAGCCATTTTACTAAAAAAGGCTAATCAGTTTGTTTACGAATCGCTTTAATCGTGTTGTAAATGCTTTATAATAAGTTTTTAGTGTATATTCTTTCTATTATTTTGCCACTCTCCTTTCCAAATCATTAAAAAATTATCTGCCCGCGTTCAGATTACCCTTTCCTTAAAATAGATCATGATGCTCTATATCAATTTATTGGAGCATTTTTTATGGCACTTATCCCCGTTTTTAAACCTGGTACGCATACTGCGGTAGATGGTCGAAAAATCACTTTTACTTTAGAGAACTGTATTGATTTAGCAGAAAGCTACGATCCAAGTTTATCTGAAGCGCCTGCTGTAATTGGTCATCCAAAACTAACTGCACCAGCTTATGCGTGGGCAAAATCATTCGAAGTAAAAGATGGTTTAGTTTATGCAAAGTTAGATCAGATTAATCCAGAATTTGCTGAAGCCTATAATGCAGGCAGTTATAAAAAACGTTCACTTTCAATTTATTTGCCGGATTCACCGGGCAATCCTAAACCGGGTCATTATTATGCTCGTCACATCGGTTTTTTAGGTGCAGCAGCTCCTGCTATTAAAGGCTTGCCTGACGCCAGTTTTGCGGAGTCTGAAGGTGAGCAAGGTGCCGCAGAGTTCTCTATGGCTGATGAAGAATTTGATGAGAATTTGATTTCAATTTTATCTAATTTGCGTGACCTGCTGATTGAAAAAGCCGGCATTGCCAGTGCTGACCTATTTTTACCGCAATGGCGCCTTGAATCATTGCGTTCAATATCTGCTCAAAAACAAAAGGAGAAAGAAAAAATGCCACAACCTTTAGACGCTAGCTTTGCCGAACAACAAGCAGCAATTGACGCTAAAAATGCTGAACTAGCAAAACGTGAACAAGCATTGCTAGAAAAAGAACAAACTAACAAGCGTGCGGAATTTGCTGCCTTTGCTGATGAATTAGTTAAAGATGGAAAATTATTACCTGCTCATAAAACTACAGTTGTTGAAGTATTTATGGCGTTGGGTAGTGAACCAATTTCATTTGCTGAAGGTGATGCAACTGTTAACAGTTCCCCAGTTGATTTAATCAAAAAAGTACTTTCAGAGCGTCCTAGTTTTATGAACTTTGCTGAAAAATCGGCTGCTAGTGATAGTGAAGATAACGTTGATAAACAAGATCCAAAAGTCATTGCTGATGCAGCCAAAGCCTATCAAAAAGAACAGGCAGACAAAGGTAATACAATTTCAATTAGCCAAGCTGTTACGCATGTAACCAAAGCTAAAAAGTAAGAGCATTAATTACAGGCTGATTATTAATATCAGCATCATTTTAATTTTAACCAAAAGGTTTTTATATGAATATTCCAGGATTAACAGTAGCAAAAACCGCTGAAGGCGAAGTCAAACCCCGTTTAATTGTGTGCCATGGTAGTGAAGATGGGCTAGCAAAAACAGCGATTGACGGTAACGCATTATTAATCGGTGTATCAACAATTGTTGGTGGTGGTGACGGTGAAGTGTTTGATGTTGTGCGCAGTGGGTTGGCACAAGTTTTTTATAGCGAAACAATTGCGATTGGTGATCCAATCACAGCAAATGTCGATGGTCGAGCTAAAAAAGCAATGTCAGGTGATTTTATTATTGGCTATGCCGAAGTTGTGGGTGCTGCCGATGAATTAGGCACTATTTGGATTGCGCCAAGTAAACAAGCTTAATTTTTATTTAACTAATGGTCCATGACATTTGATAAACAATTTTATAAAGAGGAGTTTTATATGCAACGTCCTTTTCCCGTTGAACCGCAGTTGACTGCAATTGCTATCGCTTACCGTAATAATAAGTTAATTGCCGATGAGGTTTTGCCCCGTGTGCCTGTTTCTAGCACATCATTTAAATGGCTTGAATTTGATTTTTCAGAGCGATTTACTTTACCCAATACCAAAGTTGGGCGTACGTCACAACCCAATCAAGTTGAGTTTAGCGCCAAAGAGCAAGAAAGTTCTGTGAATGATTATGGTCTTGATAGTCCTGTTCCTCAAGATGATATTGATACAGCCATTACAGGTTATAACCCACTTGGTCATGCCGTTGAAGCCACGACTGATTTAATTTTGTTAGATCGTGAAGTTCGAGCAGCAAATTTACTTTTTAATGGTGCAAATTACAGCAATAAACAAACATTAACTACTGCACAACAATGGAATAATATTGATAGTGACCCAGTAGCATTAATAACGGATGCATTTGATTCAATGATTCAACGTCCTAATATCGGCACATTAGGACGTCGAGTTGCCACAATATTACGCCGTCATCCCAAAATTGTAGCCGCATACCACGGTAATGCGGGTGAAAACGGACTGGTTCCACTAGGGTTCTTAGCTGACTTATTAGAGTTAGAAGCCATTTATGTCGGCGATGCCTTTTTAAATAGTGCAAAACCAGGTAAATCGCCAACATTACTTCGTGCTTGGGGCAATAAAGCATCATTTACGGTACGTAATAAATTAGCGAATACTAAAGGTGGTGTCACATTTGGTTATACAGCGCAGTTTAAAGATCGTGTTTCGGGTTCGATTGTTGATCCTGATATCGGTTTACGTGGTGGTCAACGTGTTCGAGTCGGTGAATCGGTCAAAGAACTCGTTGTAGCTAAAGATGCGGGCTATCTGTTTGAAAATGTGATCCCAGCTAATAGCTAATCATTCCACTAACTATTTTACTAACATTATTACCAATCACTTATTAAGTGATTGGTTTTGAGAAAACAAATGAATACACCTTATATCACATTACATAATCTTATTGAGCGACCAGGTCTTACGGAAATTTCACAAGCTGTTGCACAAGATGGTGAAATTCCAGTAGATGTTGGATTGTTGGATGCAATGATTAATGGTGATGAAGTGACACTTTGGCCATCAGATGAAATTGCCAGTGCAACTACTGTTTTATCTCGTATCAATGAATCAATCGCTAATGCTGAAGCTGAAATAAATGGTTTTTTACGTCAAAGAGGACACAAACTGCCCTTAGTTAAAGTACCACGTCTGCTAACTGATTGGGCACGCATTATTGTGCGTTACAAATTGCATCGCAATCGTATTTCTGATGAAAAAACGGATCCGATAGTTCGTGACTATAAACAAGTTCTGGGCTTTCTAAAAATGGTAGCTGAAGGGAAATATTCGCTTGGTATTGATGATGCATTGCCTGTTGCTGGTGGTGCGCCTAAACAAACCGGTCCAATTCGTATATTTGATATGAACACACTTAGGGATTTTGGAAGATGAGTAGCGCACCGTTTGATGTTTCAGTGATTGCTGAAAAGTTAAAAGGTTTAATTGCTAATAAAACCTTAGTTTTTGTTGGTACTAGCGCTGAATACAGTAAGTTAACCGATTTAACTTCAGCGCCGACACCAGCGGCTTACGTTTTGCTTGGTAAAGAAACACCCAACGATAAGCCCACAGGTACACGGCAATCAGTCAGTGTTAATTTTGGTGTTGTGGTTGTTGCACGTGATATTTCTAGTCAAGCAACAAATATTCAAAATGTTAAACAGCTAGCAAATCCCGTTATAGGTGCGGTGCGTGATTTGTTGATTGGTAAAACAGTTCAATTTATTGATGGAGTTCGTCCAGTCACATGGGTTGGTGGGCAAACGTTAGGTTTTCAAAACGGCGTACTTGTTTGGATTGATTCATTTCAAACCCAGCATTTTATTGGTAGCCGATAAATAGTTTTAGGAGAAAGATATGTCAGATTTATTAATGAGTCTTCAGGGTACGATTAATCTCGCTACTCGTGATACTGCAAGTTTACCAGCCCGCCCTGGTGCATTTCGGCATGTGGGTACGGCTGATTCCTGTGAAATGGAACTAAGTGTTGAAACGGTAACACAAAATGAATCATATACAGGACAACGTCTACAAGTTGGTGAATTAACACTGGGTAAAAGTGGTACGTTAAATCTTACGTTAAAAGATTGGTCAATCGAAAACATTGCGTTAGCGCTTTATGGTGAAAAAATTACTGTTGATGCGGGTATTGTCACTGATGAAAAATTACCTGAAAGTCTGGTAATTGGTGACCGCATCAAATTAGCCCATCCATTTGTTGCCGATGTTGAGTTAAAAATTGCTGATGGAACCATATTAGTATTAGGTACGGATTATGAAATCGAATCAGCTCACGCAGGATTAATTAAATTATTAACTACAACGGCATTAACTGCAACGGTAGATTATTCATACGCTAAGACTGAAAGTTTGGGCATTTTTACCCGTCAACCGCCTGAGCGTTGGTTTATGCTCGATGGTATCAATACTGACAGAGAAAATGAACATGTAATTGTGGAGCTATTCCGCGTTAAATTTAATCCAATTTCTAACTTTTCATTACTACACAATGATGGATACGGTGAATTACCGTTAACTGCTACTGTTCTAGCAGATATGAGTCAAAACAAGGATAGTTCGCTTGGTTATTTTGGCTCATACGTTCAAAAAGCGAAATAAATTATTGTCTATGCGGTGATGTTTCACCGCTAACTTAATCAAGTTGTAGGTAAATAACATGGCAGAAAAAGTGACAGCAACAAAAGAAGAATCAAATGATTTAAACGCATTAATGCCGAATCGTGAAATCACGCTAGGAGGTGAAATAATTACAGTACGTGAATATTCATTTAAAGATGCACTAACAATCGGTAACGAAATTGACCAATTTGTTGCATTAATTGTGAATGAAATGAACGGTACAAACAAAATAACAATTGAGCAAGCGGACTCAATCATTATGAATAACCTAGAGCTAGTTTATTCATTAATCAGTACCTCTATTCAAAAACCGATTTCGTTTATTGAGGCGTTGTCATATGAAGATGGTTTGCAACTACTTGATTGGTGGTGGGTTGTTAACTCTCGTTTTTTTATGAACGCGGTAACTCGCAAAATCATTCGGCAAAACGCTACAAAACAGGCAAATCAGTAAGCTGGAGTGAGGTTTTTACTTTACTAATTAAAAATGGACATGATGCACAGCAGTTACCGCATTACACGCAACGTCAGTTACTGCTGTATTACGATGAATTAATTAAGCTACAAAACCGAGAACGAGCTAACCGAATTGAAGATATTTGTGTTGGCTTTAATGGTGGTAAACAAGTTACTAAGTTTGTAAAACAGTTACGCGGAGAGCAATAATGGCTAATAACGATATGAATATTGCAATGAAGTTCACTGCTGACGTGAATAGAGCAAAAGATAATATCAGTCAATTAAATGCTGAGCTGAAAGAGTCAGCAAATGTTGCTCAAGATGCTAACAAAAAAAGTGCCAAAAGCATGAGAGATGTTTATATGGCACAAACTGAAGCAATGAACCGTGGTGCGCAAGCTACCGCTGCTGCCGAACAGCAAGCTAAAGCACAGAGTATTGCAGCTAAAGCAGCTGAAGCACATAAAAAAGAAGTTGAAAAACTGCGCCAAGGTTTAGATAAATTACTTGCTAGCATTGATCCAGCGACAAAAGGTCTAAGTCGTTTAGATGAATTAGAAAGCAAGTTAAGAAAATCCAAAAAAGCGGGAGTAATTGATAGTGATACGTTTGATGATTATTTATCAAAAATCAGTAATCAACGTGCTGCATTATCAACTGTTGAGTCACTAAATGATGGAACAAAAAGATTAGAGTTGAATACTAAAAGCGCCCACCGAACATTTTTTATGATGTCCAAGCAGCTTGCAACTGGTAATTTTAATGGCATTGGTAACTCATTATTTTCAATTGCAAATATGACAGGTAAATTACCTCCATTATTTAGTGCAGCTACATTGTCGGTTGGTGCGTTTATTGGTGTTATCTATGGAGTGACTAAGGTCATCAGTCAATTAAATGATGAACAAAATCGTTTCAATAAAGCACTAATCGCAACGGGTAATTATGCTGGAACTACCAGTAGTAGATTAAATGAGATCTCAAATAAAATTGGTAAAATTAATGGCGATTACAAAGATGTTAATAAAATCATTGTTGATTTAACCAATACAGGGTCGTTATCAGTACGTTCAATTGAAAATATTGCTACAGCATCAGCGCATTTGATGGCATTGACAGGACAGAGTGCTGAAGATTCGATTAAAATTTTTGATGGGATGAAAAATAGTGTAGCTGATTGGGCTATGGAAACCTCACGTCAATATAATTGGCTAGATTTAGCGACATACCAACACATTGCAGCATTAGAAGCACAAGGTAATACTGAAGAAGCAATAGCGATTGCAACAACAAAATTTTCAGAAGTAATGGAGCAGCGAGTAAATGATATGCAAGATCATTTAACTGGACTAGGCGCAGCTTGGAAGCGATTTACAAAAGAAGTTAGTAATTTTGGTCAAAATTTAAAAACAGATCTGAAAATTAATATGGGCATGGCAACCCTTGATGAAAAAATTGCTAAGTTACAAGAAAACAAAAAATATAACAGTAAAATAACTCCAGATGGTTTTGCTGTCCCATGGACATCTCTCGATGAAGAGGAGTTGCAATATTTATTAGCACAAAAAAAAGCAATCGAAGAAAAAGCCGAAATTGAAAATAAAGAAAACAAAGTAAAAAAAGAAGCTACAAAAGCCCAAAAAGAACTTGACGAGCTTCATAAACAAAATGCAACTGATGCCGAAAAACAAGCCAAGGCGGTTGATGATTTACGTAAAAAATATGAAGCGCTGTGGGCTGATGAAAAGGGTCGTAAAGATTTGCAAGCACAGGGCGTTACTTCAAGTGACGGAAAATCATTTGCTGGTGGTCAATATGATAAAGATGTTAAAAATATTACTGATAAAGGTATTCTTGAATACAATAAAGGGGTTGAAAAATCACTAAAACTGACAACAGAACTGCAACGTGTGATGCATGAAATCAATGAAGGACAGTATAAAAATGCATCACAAGCAGAAAAAGACCGAGCCATTGCACTAGCGAAACAAGTTGACGCTAAAAATGCAGCAAAACATAACAAAAAAACTGATTTTTCATTAACAAATGACAAAACCAATCTAGCGTTGCAGCAACAATTAAATGAACTATTACTTGGTACAAAAGCTAGTGATGACACAGTTGAGCAATGGTATAACAACTTATTAGCACAATTTAAAAAAACGGGTAACAGAGAAGGTATCGACTTAATCGACCGACTTTTACCACTCAAAAAAGCTGAAGCAAATTTAAATGAAATTACAACAAAAATTCAGCAAGCACAATCACGTCAATCAACAAAAGAACAATCGTTACAAGCACAAGTTACAGCAGGTTTAATTACACAAGTTGAAGCCCAAAGCCAGTTCGTTGATTTGCATAAACAAACAGCTCAAGAGCTAGCCGAGTATTTACCTACACTGCAAGCCATGACTGAATTACCGGGCCAAGCTGGCGAAAATGCACAAAAAGCATTAGCAACATTACAACTACAAATTGCAGAGCTAAATAAAACTACTGATGCATTAACCAATGCATTTAAAAACGGCTTGCAAAGCGGTATCCAAGGTAGTCTTGATTCTTTAGCAAAAGGTACTTTTGAATTAAAAGACGCACTACAAAACCTAGCGCAGAGCATTTTGTCGTCGATGGCACAAGTGGCGACAAACGGTTTAGCAGATATGGCAATGAATGGACTATCAAATCTAGGTAGTTCGTTGTTTGGCTCTGCCACTGATGCAGCTGTTGATAATGCCAGTGCTGCTGCTTCTGCAGGGCTGATGGAAACAGCAATTGCAACAAGTAGCGCGACTGGCGCTGGATTGATGGGTGAGTCAATATCGATGTCGGCAGGTATTGGCGCCGAGACTATTTCAGCATCAATGATTACCGCAGGTACAGCAGCAGGTGAAATTATTAGCGCGGCAATGATTACTGCGGCAAGTGCAAATGCCGGAAGTTCAGCCATGGGTGCTGCCGCAGTAGCGGCGGCGACTGGTGGTTATATAACTGGTGCTGGCACTTCAACATCTGACTCTATCCCAGCAAAATTATCTAACGGTGAATATGTTGTTAAAGCTGCCTCAGTTAAAAAATATGGTGTTGACTATTTACATGCGATTAATACTGGGCGATTGCATCGTTACGCCAGCGGCGGTTTAGTTTCTAATGTTAGCAGGCCAACAGCACCCAATTTATATGATGAAAACGCATCAAAAGCAACTAACCAAGCACAATCGGCACCGGTTATTCAACAAACTTTGGTTTTAGATAGCGGTGAAATGATGAAGTCAGGTATTAGTTCTGTTGCTGGCTCTCGTGCGATGATGACGTGGATCAGAGCGAATTCACAAACGCTAAAACAGGAGTTGTCATAATGAAAAAATTTTTATGGCAAGCTGATCCAGATTGGACTAATGGCATAACTGAAATACTGGAATGGAAAACCGATATTTTACAATCATACAGTGGTGCAGAACAACGCATTGCTCGACGATTATCACCACGTCGGACGTTTGAATTTTCTATTTTAATTAATGGTAATGAACGTGCACGATTTGAAAACCGATTAGCCTTCGTTGGGGGTAATTCTTGGTATTTTCCTATTTATACTGATGTTACCTATCTGAATGATGATGTAAATACAGGTGCTATAGTTCTGCCGTGCAGCACGGTAGGTCGTGATTTTGTAGTCGGTAATAAAGTACTAATTAAAAGTGAGATTAACAATGTTAATCAAACAGCATTACTTGAAGTCGCAGCGATAAGCACAGATTCAATCACATTAGTTAATCCAGTTAAATCAAATTTTTTGGCCGGTGTATGTATTTATCCTACTCGATTGGCTGTATTAACCGATACCCCAGAATTGACTCGATATAATGATGATTTATTAAGTGCGCAAATTCGTTTTCGAATTACTGAGCATAATGCATTTAGTAACAATATTTCATTTTTACCCATTTATCGCCATTTTCCTGTGTTAACTATACAACCAGATTGGTTTGAATCGTTAAAAGGCCGATATGAGCGATTTTTATTAGAACTAGATAATGGCTCAAGTATTCCAAGTCGATTAGATACTGCAAAATTGCCCTTTTTTGTTCAGGAATTTAGATGGTTTATAACGGAACGAGTTGAGCAAATGCAATTACGACAATTGTTTTATTATCTAAATGGTTGTCAAAAAAATATTTGGGTTTCAAGTCAAGCAAGTGATTTTAATGTTCTAGCTGTTGATAGTCGAGTTCTTGAAGTTGAAAACACGGGATTTAATGAAATTGGATTAATGTCTGGTCGAAAAGATTTAGTTATCACGTTATGTAATGGCAATGAGCTATATCGTCGTATTGAACTTGTCGCTATCGTTTCTGATGAAATTGAGCGTTTATTGCTCAATGAATCAATCAATGCAAATGCTGAAGATATTTTGTCAGTCTCATTTTTAACACTGTGTAGATTAGATTCCGATTCTGTCAGCTGGAAACATGTAACCGATGCCGATGGACTAGCTAATATAACTTGTAGTTTTAGAGGAGTACGCGATGAGTTGGAATCAATTTGAGTATTCAACAAATAACGGTAAACCATTAACGTTATATGAATTTATTCGTAATGAACAAAAATATTATCGCTATACCAATGCTGATAGAAATATTGATTTTAATGGTGTGATGTGGATAAGTGAAGTAATCAGTAATACAGGACTCAGTATAGGCACCGGTAATAGCCTAGAAATTACATTGCCGTCAACGTCGGACGTAGTTCGTTTATTTCGTGGCGTACCGCCAACCAAACCCGTTGTAATCAAAATGTATCAGTTACACGAAAATAATAATGAATTTAAAGTTATCTGGGTCGGAAAAATCCAAGAAGTTAAACGTGAATCAATTGAAAAAGCAAAGTTAATTACGGCAAGTGTCGCAAGTTCGTTTGAACGAAGCGGTTTAAGACTAACTTATGGCCGTTCGTGCCCCTATGCCCTTTATGACCACAATTGCCGGATTCAACAAGAAAATTACAAAGTCAGAAATATAGAAATTATTGCTCTTGATGGAGCAAATATTACTGTAAATCTACCGAATATTGCATCAGGTTATTTTTCTGGTGGATATATGGAATTTTACATTGATGGGATTAAAGAACTACGCGGATTAAAAGCGCATGTTAATAATGTGATAGGTATTTTAGGGGGGACTCAAGGTTTACATAAAGGTATGCATATTAACTTGTATCCAGGATGTGACAAAACAATCAAAACCTGTAATGAAAAATTTAATAACCATTTGAATTATGGTGGGCAGCCGCACATTCCAGGTATTTCACCGTTCACAATCGTCAAACTGTTTTAATTTGGAGGAATTTTATTATGTGGTGGGCTGTTGCTAAATTTGTTGCTGTTATTGTTGCCAGTTATGTGATTGCACGTGTTACAGCGAAACAACCAAAAAGTAATCGTCCTACAGCTGCAACTGAAGATGATTGGAATATGCCCATTCCAGACGAAGGTACTCCGCAGTGCGTTTTTTTTGGTGACTGTTGGACATCTGACTGGTTCGTACTGGGTTATGGTAACTATCGTTATAGTGCAATTCGTAAGTAATTTGGAGTGTCAATTATGAAAATAACAATGGAGCATATTCGTGCTGGTGGTGGCTGTGCCGGAGGATTACGTGAGTTTTTTAAACGCTATAACTTGGATTTAAATGCGTTTATTCGTGATGGATATATTGATTCAGAAATAGTTTTAAAAACAGGTGATGCATTAGCGCTACATATTGTCAATATTGCAAAATCTCGGGAGTTAGAAAAAAATGGGTAGTAGTTCAAGCAGTAAAGTTACAGTTGGATACAGATACTATTGGGATTTATTCTGTGGTTTAGGCCGTGGTCCTATTAATTCTATTGTTGCAATCACTGCAGATAAAAAAATTGTGTGGCTCGGCGCTGAAAGTGAAGCTACTGCATCGTGCACGATTAACATTAATAAACCAAATCTTTTTGGTGGTGAAGACACTGGTGGTGAGGGAGGCATTGAAGGAAACCTTGAAATAATGATGGGTGAACAAAATCAAATCCCATCAAATAGTTTAAACCGTATTTTAAAAGGGTTGATTCCTGGATTTCGGGGGATGGTTACAACGTTTTATTCTGGCTTAATTAGTTGTTACAGTGCATCGCCAAAACCATGGTCTTATCGAGTTCGGCGTACGGCGAAAGGCTGGGATAAAGGCAATGTTTGGTATCCTGAAAAATGCACCATTGTATTACGTGATGACTTGTCAGAAATAATAGGCATTGAAAGTGAGATTGAAAGCCGCTATGGTCCAATACATAAAAAGAAGAAGAATAAAAACAAATATCCCTTTATAAATAAAAATAAAGACAAAAGCCCTGAACAAATTGAACAAGAAAAAAGAAAACAAGAGGAAGAAAAACGACGAGAAGAAGAAAGGCAACGGAAAATAGCTGCATTGAATAAAGAGCTGAATCATAATATTCGAAATATTCATGCAATGAATCCTGCTCATATTTTATTCGAATGCGCTACAAATCGAGATTGGGGAAGAGGATTAAGTTGGGATGAAATCGATATTGACAGTTTTAAAAAAGCGGCAGATACACTATTTAATGAAAAGTTTGGTTTATGTTTTCGATACAATCGACAAGATCAACTGCAAACATTTATACAGCAAATTTTAGATCATATTGGTGCTGCTCAATATGCTGATTTATCAACCGGAAAATTAACATTAAAGCTAATTCGTAACGACTATGATCCAGAAAAATTACCATCATTTAATTATGATAACGGTATTTTATCAGTACAAGATGATGATTCAGCGAGTAATGATGCGACATATAATGAAATAGTTGTTACATATAGTAATCCTGTTACCCATGAGGATGGAACTGTTCGTGCTCAAAATCTAGCATCAATTCAACAAGTTGGTTTAATTAGCAATTCAGTTGAATATAAAGCTGTGCCAACCCAAGAACTGGCCGCTCGCGTGGCTGAGCGAGATCTTGAAATGAATGCAGCAGGTATTACACGTTTAATTATTAAATTTGATAGACGTGGTGGCATATTGGAACCCGCATCGTGTTTTCGTGTATCGTTGCCTGACCGTGATATTGAAAATATGATTCTCCGAGTTGGAAAAATAGAAGAACAAAGTGATGGCTCGTTATTAATAACCGGTGTGCAAGATGTTTTTAGTTTGTCATCTACATCGTATAGTGCATCACAACAAAATAGTGAATGGGTTGAGCAAGATAACTCAATTCATGCTGTAAACGACATTAAACTGATTGAATTACCGTATGCATTATTAGCAGCAGCATTGAGTGCTGCCGATTTAGACTATGTAACACCAATTTCAGGATATATTGGTGTTACAGCATTAGCTCCCACGCAATCATCAATTAATTATATATTACAATCTCAATCAGCTGGCTCTGCAATTAATGAAAATCGCAGTGATTGGACTCCATTTGCAAAATTAACTGATGATATTGATAAACTTGAAACACAGTTTGAAATCAAAATTGATTCAGATTATCAACCAATGATTGGCGAAGGTCTTCTGGTTGATGATGAGTTCATGCGCATTGATGAAATTGATTTTGAAACAAATATGATAAAAGTTGGGCGCGGCTGTGTTGATTCATTACCCCAAAAACACCTATCAAACTCAATAATATATTTCTATGAGAACTCCTTGGCAACTGATCATATTGAGTATGTTAATGGTGAAACCGTTGGCGTCAAATTACTCACGCAAACTAATGCAGGTATATTAAATGATGATATTGCACCTATTAATAAAATAGTAATGTTACATAGGCAAATCCGTCCATATTTACCCGGAAATATCAAAGTTAATGACTCATTATATCCAGATGTAATTGAACAATCTGATACGTATATCATAAGTTTTTCACATCGCGATCGCATTTTGCAGGCAGAACGTTTGGTTGATTGTGTTTCAGATAATATAGGACCAGAACTAGGTACTGAATATATAATTGAAATTGCTGATTATTATACAAAAGAAATTCTATGGAAATTTAATACCACTGATACATTCATATTATTACCGTATTCATCTCAAGAAGATTATGTTTATGATGATTTGCACATTTTAACTTTATATAGCATTCGAGATGGTTATGAATCATTACAAAAATTTGTAACAACACTGCCTGAAGGTCATATCACTGTGGAGAGTAAATAATGTCTAATGAAAGTGAATATTACTACGGTCAAGGTAAAGTGTTTTTAACGCATAAAAAAAGGGATCATCAATGGCGATGGATCGGAGATGTATCATCACTAAAAATTAATTTTGAATTTGAAGAACAATATAGTAAACGCAGTATTGGGGGGCGCTTAGTTAATAGCAAAAGATTTATTACGTTTACGGGCGGTAATGTTACTGCAACATGGTTTGATCGTTCACTGGAAAATCTGAAATTATTATTACGCGGAGAGTCTGTATCACATCAACAAAGTTGGGCTGAAGAAGAGTTCAGAAATATAAAATCAGGTATGACAATCTATTTACAACATCAAAATATAAGAGATGTTTTTATCGAAAATTTAAATGAACATGTTGACTATATTGTTGATTGTAAAGCTGGCTCAATTTTATTTATAACAAAACCAAAATTTTCACGAATTTTAGTTGAATATGATTACTCAGGATTAAGCGGTATTAGTATTTTAAACAATGAACCATTAGATTTAGCATTGCGTTATGAAGGAAAAAATATAGTTGATGATAAAACAATAAATATTGAGCTTTTCCGATTATCACTAGATCCCATAGAATTTATCAGCTTGATTGATGATAAATCAGAATTTTCAAATATTGAAACTACATTACAACTATTACCTGATTTATCAAAAAATCCGAAATCCGATTTTGGCCAATTTGGCAGAATAATACAGTTTAATGATTTTAACGACATCTTATACGATGATGAAATTGCATATGATGAACGATACGAATTTGCATATTAGAGGGCGTAAATAATGGAACATTTAATTGAAGAAGTAAAATGGGAAGATAATGTATATCTCATTCAGCGAAAAGATCGTGTCGGGGGTGGTGTGCGGGGTATAGCAAACAAACCTCATTATGAACTTGCTAACAGAACACAATATTTAAAAAGAACAGTCGACACAATTAATACTGCATTAGAGTTTACATTATCTGCATCTGAAGATAATTCAAATTTTGATGCTAAATGTAATCGTATCGAAAATTTAAAAAAACCAGAAAACAAAAATGATGCTGTTAATAAGGAATATGTTGACGGCAATGACGAAAAACTACAAAAACAAGTAAATGAGCTAATCGAAGCCAAGATAGGCTATGAGTCAATTGGTAACTTCAATGATGGATGTACTATAAATACAAGAAATGAAATTGTTTATGATGAACAAACAAAAAAATATTATGCATGGGCAGGTAATTTACCTCATCACGTTTTACCTGAAACTAATGTGACTGATGAAATGAACAACGGAAAGCCGTGGCTAGTCATTGAAAATTCAAACGAGTTTATAGCAAAAATTGAGAGCATTAAACAAATAGCACAAAGTGTAGCTACACAATTCTATGGTTTTAAAAAAGATGGTGCAAAATTGATTTTAGAAACAGCAGGAAATATAGATAACAACATATTAAATATTGAGAACTTTTTAGAATGGGTGATTGCTCCTGGCGGCTGTGAATTTACTGTTAACAATAAAAACTTACTGATGGTTATATAAAAAAGAGAGGTAAAAATGGCGACAATAAACTTAGGTAACATCAGATTTAACTGGTGTGGAACATACAACAGTTCAACAACATATACAAAAGATGACGTTGTTGGTTTTGACGGCTCTGCATTTATCGCAAAAAAAACTGTAAAAAATATCAATCCTAACAGTAATGAATTTTGGGACTTGATGATTGCTGGAGCTGAAAAACCATACATTGTTGGTGAACAAAAGCTAATGGCATTCAGAGCATCAGAACTACCGCATGGCTGGTATTTCCGAAATGGTGATAACTATTTACTCGATTCACCACAAGGTCGAGCGTTAAATAGTTTATCTGCAAACTACAAAGAAGATTACAAAATCACAATCAAAGTAATTAACGGTCAACAATATATCAATGTCCCAACCGCGTTTTCGGATGACGGTAGAGGTTTTTTTGAGCGTGCAGTTAATGGAACTAGCAGGCAAGTTGGTAGCATTGAAAATGATGCAATTCGTAATATCTGGGGACAACTTTATAATGTCATGCAATGGCGTGGAACTGTTGGAGTTGGCGTTTTTCATGTTGGTGAACCGAATACTGCTGGATCGGGATTAAATAACAGACACTCGAATGCAGCCACATATGCTACTGATTCTGATTTTCCGGAACGAACTATAACATTTGACGCATCACGCGTAGCACCTGTTACTAGTGACGACAACAGACCTTTAAATATCGGTATGACACCCGCAATCTATCTTGGAGTTTAATATGATTAATTATTATTTTGATAACACAAATGAGCTAAAACCGTTTACTCATGAACTCGAAGCTAACGATAATACGCTACCGCCTGATAATGCGTTGCGCGTAGAACCAAAATTCAAAGACGGATATTGGCCATGTGAAAAAAACGGCGAGTGGGTTTTAGTTGAGGACCATCGAGAAAAAACAGTATACAACATTGAAACAAAAGCACCCGTTAAGATTGATTATCTGGGTGAGGTTAGAGATGGTTTTACTGAGTTAGAACCATTCGATTTTTGTAAGTGGGATGGCACAAAATGGGTATTGGATAATGATACTAAAAATGAAAGCATTATCAAAAATAATCAATCATTGAAAAACACATTACTCAATGAAGCAAATGAGAAAATATCAATACTACTCGACGCTATTGATTTAGATATGGCTGAAGATGGTGATGAAGAAAAATTAAAAAATTGGAAAAAATATAGAATTCTGTTAACTCGTATCGACACATCAGATATAAATGTAATTTTCCCAACAAAACCGTAAAATGTAATTTATTTTCAAATATAGAAACATGCGACGTGGTTAATTATCAATTGATTTAAACAATAATTATCACACGCCGCATCAGTTACAAAACAATAAAATATGGCTTTAAAAGTCTGGTTAAAGTTGAGAAAACGATAGAAGCGCGTCTAAAACAGCAAGCAAAGCGTTACAACAAATTTAAATACTCCAAACTTAGTACACAATTCACGTAGAAAATTAAGCTACTTATTTGTAATAGCCTTTATTTAATCTGACGGACACCCAATAAAAACGGGTAACTGTCAGATTAGGTTTGAGCTAGTACAAATTATAATCTTTCAATTTATCTCATTTTATACTTTATAATACTTATTTCTCCTGCCTAAAATATTACAAAAACAAACGCATTCTCCTTTTATTATTTATTCAAAAAATGTTCAGAAAATACATTGATTTTATTAGTTTTTTGTTTTTAAAATCTCGATTTTTTGATAAAAATCAATCTCCCTTTAATAACGCTACAATTTGCTTAATATCACTCGGTGTTGTTTGACAACAACCACCAATTAATTTAGCCCCTAATTTTATCCAAGTCGGTAATTGATTGCTAAATGTACAATTATGTTGATGGTTTTTATGCCATTGTTTGGTAGTTGGATCGTATTGTTCGCCTGAATTTGGGTAGACTATTAGCGGTTTGGTGGAGAGTTTATTTAGTACCTCTAATGTTGGGGTGACGTTTTCTAATGCAATACAGTTAATGCCAATACTGACAATTTGCTCGATATTGTTTAAGTAGTTGATAACTTGTGATAATGGTGTGCCATCACTAAGGTGCTCTGAATCTTTTAGCGTTAATGAAAACCAACATGCCATTGTCGGGAATTGTGCGATAAGCGTAGTTAATGCTTTGATTTCTGCAAATGAAGGTAGGGTTTCACAAGCAAGAATATCAACTCCCGCTTCAATCAATGCTTGAATTCTGTCTTGATGAAAAGCAATAAAAGCCTCTTTATCAAGATGATAATTGCCTGTGTATTCTGATCCATTGGCAAGATATGCGCCGTAAGGTCCCACTGATCCGGCTATTAGTAAGGGTTTGTTTTGTTTGGTATCCGTTAAATACTGTTGTTTGGCTTGTTTTGCAAGTTCAACGCTGGTTTTAATTAGTTTGATAGATTCATCAAACGCAATGCCTTTTTGGGAAAACCCTAATGGTGTAGCTTGATAGCTGGCGGTGATGGCGCAATCAGCACCAGCTTTAAAATAATCATAATGGACTTGGCGGATTAATTCTGGTTTTTCAATTAATATTTTTGCCGACCATAAACTATCGTTAAGATCGCATCCGCGGCGCTGTAGTTCGCTAGCCAGCGCGCCATCAATAATAATGTGTTTTTTTTGCTTTAAGAGCGAGTGAATTAAATTATTATTGGTCATATTTTGCCACTCGCTTTTGGTAGGTTTGGGTAAAGTGGTGGGCAATAAAGCAAACAATCACAAATGGAATACCACAATAAAGTGCTATGCGTTGTTGAGGATCGAAAGCTAAGCCAATGCAGGCAATCAAACATAAAATAAAGCCTAAAATTGGCACAAGTGGGTAAAATGGTGCTTTATATTTTAGTGCGTTTTGTTCGGTTGTAGATAGTTGCTTTCTAAAAAAGTAATGCGAAGCGCAAATGCTTAACCAAACAGCAACAACGGCAAAGCCAGCAATAGCTGTTAATGCCACAAATACGGTATCAGGAGCGATAACGCTTGTGAGTAATGCAAGTAATCCTCCTAACATACTCATTGTGATAGCAAATGCAGGAATACCATCTTTGGTCAGTTTGCTAAAGCATTTGGGTAATGTTCCTTGATTGGATAGCGACCATAGCATACGTCCAGATGCATAAAGGCCTGAATTAGCAGCAGATAAAATTGCAGTTAAAATCACAAAGTTAAGCATATCAGCAGCATAAGGCAGACCAATGTTTTCAAAAACAGTGACAAAAGGGCTTTTTATCACGCCTGCTTGTTCCATTGGTAAAAGAGCAGCAAGAACAAAGATTGTGCCAATAAAGAATATAATAAGCCGTAAAATAGTAGTTTTAATAGCTAATGGGATGGTTTTTTCTGGTTGTTGGGTTTCGCCTGCTGCAATGCCTATTAATTCAGTACCTGAAAAGGCAAAATTGACTGATACCATCGTTATAATAATCGGGGTGATGCCGTTAGGAAACCAACCATTATCGGTAATATTGTGCAAAAATGGGGCTGGTATATTGTCTTTCATTGGGATAATGCCAAAAATGGCTACTGCACCAGCAATAATAAAAATGACAATAGTAAGTACTTTGATAATTGAAAACCAAAATTCACTTTCAGCAAAAAATTGTGCAGTTATAATGTTTAATACAAAGATCACAATGCAAAATATTAAACACCAAATCCAGACTGAAACAGAAGGGAACCAGTATTGCATACATAAGCCTGCTGCAGTTAGGCTTGAGCCCAGTGCAACTGTCCAAGTTAGCCAATATAGCCACGCAACAGTATAACCTGTGCCTGGGCTAATAAAACGTGATGCATAAGTGTGAAAAGCGCCTGTTTCGGGCATGGCAACCGCTAGCTCTCCAAGGCATAACATAACTAAATAAACCACTAGTGCGCCAATTAAATAAGCAATAATTGTGCCGATAGCACCAGCGGTTGCAATAATATATCCAGTATTAAAAAATAAACCAGTACCAATCACACCACCGAGTGATAGCATAATTAAATGCCTAGTTTTCATGGTTCGCTTGAACTGGTTTTCATTTGATGCGTTGACCTGAGTGTTCATAAGAATGTTTTATTCGGTTAGTTTAAATCACATTCCGCCAATAAAACTGGCGGAATAATTAGGAAGTTAATTGAATTTATATTGGTAATTTATTGAAGACTATTTAAAAATGCTTTTTTAGTCATTGTCTTATCATTTACCTTGACGTTGTCAAGGGCACGAGAATATTCAATGTCGGTGAATATACCTTGTTTACCGTCTTTACTGAAATTAACTATTGGTGAATTATATAAAAACATTTTGCTCATCATGACTAGATTCGAGCTTGCTTTATTAATTTGTTCTGGTGTGACGTTATCGGTATTTGGATGTTCTATTTGTGCTGAAATACGTCCTAATACATCAAATGGTGCGCTAAGCTGTAGTTTTAGGCGATCTATTTTATCAACATTATTATTATTATTTTCTAATGCATCTTTGCCTATATCTTTTACATCCATCACAAAATTGAAATTGATATCTCCAGCCGCGTTGTGCCAATTAAATTTGTTTAGTGAAAATTTTGTATGAACTGGGCGACTGCTATCAATAATTTCATCAAAGTCTTCAAGGCTAAATTGATCAGAAAATAGATCTTTATCGGCACCTTGGAAATTAAAGTCTAATGATACTTTTCCTAGATTTTGTTGTCCCCACAGAATTGAATCTATGCTACTAAATAATGAACCATCTACGGTATTAGCATTATTTAATGTGCTTTTTTGGTTTACAATCATGTTATTGATTACTACCGATTGAACTTTTGAAAATGAAGCGGTAGCAAAGGTGAATGCTAATTTATCGACGCTACTTTGTGTATCACCATTTTGGTTTTTGTAGTTAAAATTACCTTTTGATTGGAAATTATCAATATTAACCGTACTTTTTGTTATGCCATCTAGCGTGTATTTAGCATGTCCAATATTAAATTGGTATTCAAAGTCTTCTAGTGTATTAAGTGGTTTTAGCGATACATTAACATCTTTCAAACTATAATTATTATCATCTGAAATGTAATCTAATTTATCCAATTGCACTTTAGCTTTTACGTCGGTAGCATCTGCATAGCTACTAAAGGTGTAACTCCCATTACTCACATTGAGTATGCCATCATTGATGGAGGGTATTTCGCTTTGTGTGGCTTGAATTGCTTTATTGGCTAATTTT
>NZ_LZGZ01000082.1:0-10128 GCF_001690515.1 Gilliamella sp. Fer4-1
ATCGTCAGCCATGATGAATTAAATGAAACTTCATAGTTTAATTAACGTTTACCATGCTAACAGTATGAACTAATCGCTAATAAGTTATTGGCTTAATAAGAGGGCATTTTTGGGGGTATTTATCTCGTTTACCATCGACAAAGATCAATTTACTCAAACTTTGGCTCGCTTAGATAAGATAACATCGGTTTGTTGATAACCATTATTAGTATAAATAGCAGGGCTATTTAGGCCTTTAAGATAATTAATCGTTTGTTGGGTTATATTCATACGATTTTGGATAATTAATCCATTATCGCGATTTATATTGGCTAACAATTTTGTTTTATCAGTAATTAATTGCCAATGTGTTGCGATTGCTGAGTTCTCTATATAAGGCGGTTGAATATTAAATTGTTTATTTAATTTTATCCGTTTTTCATCAAGTAACTTTAATTGAATGAGTAACTCATTTTTTTTATTGATAATATCATTTAACTGATTGGTTGTACTATTTTCAATTAATAGTTGCTGCTCTGTTTGTAGAATTGTTGAAAGTGTTTGTAACATTTCTGTTATTTTATTTAGGATGTCATCGAGTGCTAACATTTTGGTATCCCTTGTAAATCTGACTTATTTTCAAATATCTTCTAGTAATTGGTTTATCAATTTATCGGCAATTTTATGCGTATCAATAGCCAATGTACCGTTAGTAATTGCTTGTTTTATTCTTTCGATTTTTTCTTCATCAACGTCTTTGTCAGTTGCATGTAAAAGGTGCATTGCGTCTTGAGTTATACTCACGGTGGTACTTGCATTAGCACTCATTTTTGATGGTACAGATGCAGTGTGATTTTTCTGTTGCTCATTAACTATATCACGGCTAACTATACCTGATATGGTTGTGATGGATTTTGTTGCATCTATACTCATAAAATACCTTTAATCAAATTTACGATTTAAGTGACTGGTTTAATGTTATTATCGGCAATAATAAAAAAATCATTAATATTATTTATTGAAAATGATTACTCCTTGATAAGTTAACGTGCCTTCAACAATATTGTCAGAATTAAGTTTAACTTTAACTTTATCATTTAATACTGCATTGCTTAGCGCTTTCCCCTTAGTGGCTATTTCATACCCATCGCCATTTATTATCACTTTAACTTGTTGCCCAGCTTTTACGAGCCAATTTTTTTGAAGCATGGTTGTTTTTATTGGTTCATTGTGATCAATATTTCTTAATGCAATATGATTAAGAATATCGGCTTTATTTAAAATAATCGTAGCAGGTAGCTTATCTAGCCTGCCTGATTGTATATGTATATGATCTTCGTTAATTACAGTTCCTGCACTTATTGCTTGCTTAGCCACAACATAATTACTTATGACAGCCACATTAATCCGCATAAATTTTTTCTTATTATCACATTGAACATAAATGGTCATGTTTCCCCATGGTTTTTTTTTATTCAATAATGAAAGTACTGGGGTATCGCAACTCAATTGCGGTTTAGGGGTAAGGTAAGTAATTAAAATATCCTCTACTTTATGGTTAAACTGCTGAGATATTAAATTGTTAATTTGTTTATCAAGACAACTAGCTAAAACACTATTCCAGTTAAATAGCATAACAACAGTTATTATTAGTTTTGCAATCTTAATCATATTGATCGGCATTCAATTAGTGATAAGTTGATTGTACTTTATGATTGCGTGAAGTGAATCTTGAAATAAGGGCAATTTTTACCGTTATTTGCACGATGACTTTTTTTTTATTCGCTTAAAATCCTCATTATCAAAAAAAGTGAGATGATTTTATGTTTGATAAATTGGATAACTGGGTTAATTTTCACCAACAAGCATTGAATATACGCGAAATGCGACAAAATATTTTAGCGGCAAATATTGCTAATAGCGATACACCTAACTATCAGGCTCGAGATATTGATTTTAATGCTGAGTTAAGCAAAGCGATTAATAATCAGAGTAATATTAATCCCGTTGGGCTCAATATTACCTCAAATCACCATATTCAGGTAAAAGCACCAATCACACTTAATCAAAATGTACTTTATCGTATTCCTTATCAAGCATCGGCTGATGGTAATACGGTCGAAATGGATCAAGAGCGTACCGCGTTTATTGACAATAGTATTCACTATCAGAGTAATTTAACGTTTTTAGGTGAACAATTTAAAAATGTGATGTCGGTATTACAGCAAGGATAATAAAGATGAGTTTTTCTATTTTTGCCATTTCGGGGTCGGCATTAATGGCTCAAACCCAACGAATGAATGTCAGTGCCAGTAATTTAGCCAATGCTGACAGTATTACAAGCACGTCTGGTGAAGCTTATCGAGCTAAACAAGTGATTTTTCAGGTGGATGATAAAGGCCAGACCAACCCAATTGCAGGTGTGAAAGTGTCGCAAGTCATTGAGGATCCCTCACCGATGAATCTAGTGTACGAACCACATCACCCCTTGGCCGATGCAAAAGGTTATATCCAAAAGCCGAATGTTGATGTTGTTGCCGAAATGGTTAATACCATTTCGGCTTCACGTAGTTATCAGGCCAATATAGAAGTGATTAATACGGCAAAAAGTTTAATGCTAAAAACCCTTACATTAGGGCAATAATAAGGAGTAACCGATGGGCGTATCTAATGTACTCGTTTCACAGTCACCAGGGGTAAAAAGCCCACAAACGACGCAAAAAAGTACATCTGATGGTAATTCAAGTAAAGAATTGCAAGATAATTTTTTAACGTTATTAATTGCACAAATGAAAAACCAAGATCCGACCAATCCAATGGATAATAGCCAGTTAACATCACAACTTGCTCAGATTAATACTTTAGCAGGTATAGAGCGACTTAATACCACGTTAGGAATGGTTTCAGGACAGATCGATGATAGCTTATCAGTTAATGCTAGCAATATGATTGGTAAAGGGGTTATGGTTCCAGGCAATAAAATTTTAGTGGCGACCTCAGATCCTAATGACATCAATACATTTGATGATACAAAGCCAGATAAAGAAACGATCACAACGCCTTTTGGTTTTGAATTGATGCGTGATGCAGATTCAGTGGTTATAACCATTCAAGATGAAAAGGGTAATGTGGTTCGTGAAGTTGATTTAGGCGCTATTCCAGCTGGGGTTAGCTCTTTTACTTGGGATGGCATTTTAAATGATGGAACAATTGCGCCTGATGGAAGTTATACCTTTTCGGTTAATGCGACTAATGATGGGCAAAAAGTATCCTCTACACCATTATCTTATTCAGTCGTGTATGGCGTGATTAACAGTAAGGTTAACAATAAAGTATTACTTGATTTAGGAATACTTGGTTCAATTAGTATTGACGAAGTACGTCAAATTCTTTAAAGGAGATAAACTTCAAATGGGATTTTCTCAAGCGGTAAGTGGCATGAATGCCGCATCAAAACAATTAGATGTCATTGGTAATAATATCGCTAACTCTGCAACGGTAGGCTTTAAAAGTGCCAGTATTTCCTTTGCTGATATCTATGCTGGCTCAAAAGTTGGTATGGGGGTAAAAGTGGCTGCGGTTATGCAAAATTTTAATGATGGAGCAACAACAACAACCAACAACAGTTTAGATGTTGCTATCTCGGGTAATGGTTTTTTTCGTTTAGTGGATAGTAGTGGTCAAGTTTTCTATACTCGTAATGGGCAATTTCAGTTAGATGCTGAGCGAAATATTGTTTCTGCTGATGGTCTTCAGTTAACGGGATATCTTGCAACAGGAACACCGCCCAAAGTGCAACAAGGTGCAGCGCCTGGTCCATTAAAAATTTCACAAGAAATGTTAAATGCTACAGCGACAACAAAGGCTACTTTACAAACCAACTTAAACTCTAATAGTAAAGTTCCAGCCAAACAACCAATCAATGCACTTGATGCTGATACTTTCAATTATTCTACAACCATTACGACTTATGATTCGCTTGGTAATCAACGTAATGTTCAGCTCTTTTATGTTAAAACTGCGGATAACCAATGGGATGTTCACTGTCTTGATAGTAGTGATCCTAAAGCCACTTTACAAAAAGTAGGTAAAATGGAGTTTGATTCTTCAGGCAAATTAATTAGCGATCCTGAAATGACCATTAATATTAATGGATTAAATGGCTCGGCTGACAACACCTTTACTTTATCATTAGCGAATAGCTCTCAGCAAAATATGGGTAAAGAACTCGGTAGTATTAAAACGCCTGTGGTTGATGGTTATGCGCCGGGTGATTTAGTCGGTTATAGCATTAATGATGATGGCTCTATTTATGGTGTGTATTCTAACCAACAGACAATGTTATTAGGTCAAATTGCGATGGCTGATTTTGCCAATGTTAACGGGCTTGAATCAGCAGGAAACAATAATTGGCGATCAACCATTAATTCTGGCGGCGAAGTATTAGGCGTGGCAAATTCAGGCACTTTTGGATCATTAGCCAGTGGCGCACTTGAATCGTCAAATGTTGATATGAGTCAGGAATTAGTGAATATGATTGTAGCTCAGCGAAATTACCAATCTAATTCGCAAACAATTAAAACGCAAGATCAAATTCTTAATACGCTAGTTAATTTGCGTTAGTATAAAGGCTATTTATGGATCGTGTTATTTATACAGCCATGTCGGCAGCAAGCCAGACATTAAATCGGCAGTCAATTACTACCAATAATCTAGCTAATGTTTCTACGACAGGGTTTCGTGCACAATTGACGACGATGAAAGCTGTTCCTATTGTCGGCAATGATACGCCCACCCGAACCATGGTGGTTGCAACAACCCCAACGTTTGACTCGACAATGGGGGCACTTAACTATACAGGTAGAAATCTCGATGTTGCTTTGGCAGAAGATAACTGGTTGGTAGTGCAATTAGCCGATGGTAGCGAAGCGTACACTCGCAATGGTGCCATTGAAATTGACGAAAATGGTACACTTAACATACAAGGCTACCCATTACTTGGTGATAGTGGTGTATTGACTGTGCCACAAAAATCTCAAGTGAGTATTAGCAGTGATGGCACACTTTCAGCATTAGGGGCAGGAGATAAACCAACGACCATAGCTCAAGTCGGTAAAATAAAAAAAGTCCATATTGAACCTTATCAAATAGTGCGTGGTGATAATGGCTTTTTTCAATTAACCGAACAGGCGCGTAATGAAAACGGTATGGTGATGCCAGATAACCCACAAGCTAAGCTGATGTCTGGTGTATTAGAAGGAAGTAATGTTAATCCTGTTACTGCGATGGTTGATTTAATTAGCCACGCTCGCCAATTTGAAATGCAGATGAAAGAAATCACTACTGCGGATGAAAATGCACAAAAAGCGAACCAAATTTTATCGTTAACTTAGCTTTATTAATAATTTAAGTAGGAAAAACTATGATTAAATCATTGTGGATTGCCAAAACAGGCTTAACCGCACAACAAATGAATATGGATATTATTTCCAATAATCTTGCCAATGTGAGTACCAGTGGTTTTAAACGGCAACGTGCTGTATTTGAAGATTTATTATACCAAACTGTTCGTCAACCCGGTGCGCAGTCTTCAGAACAAACAACACTACCATCAGGTTTGCAAATAGGTACAGGTGTTCGTCCTGTTGCAACAGAGCGGGTTCATAGCCAAGGTAATTTAGAAGCAACGGATAACAGCAGTGATATTGCAATTAACGGACAAGGTTTTTTTCAGGTGCTATTACCTGATGGAACGCAAGCTTATACACGCAACGGCGCATTTCAAGTCAACCAAAATGGTCAATTGGTAACCGCTGCGGGATATGAAATTCAGCCAACTATTAGTATTCCATCCAATGCAATCAAAATGACGGTTGCACGTGATGGTGTGGTTAATGTGACGTTAGCTAATCAGTCAACACAAGTGCAAGTTGGTCAATTAACATTACATACTTTTATTAATGATGCTGGACTTGAAAGCATGGGCGAAAACCTTTATTTAGAAACGGAAAGTTCAGGTGCTCCCACTGAAAATACGCCAGGATTAAACGGCGCAGGGTTGCTATATCAAGGTTATATCGAAACATCTAATGTCAATGTTGCTGAAGAATTGGTGAATATGATCCAAGTTCAACGCGCTTATGAAATTAACAGTAAAGCGATTTCAACATCAGACCAAATGTTGCAACGTTTAAATCAGTTATAAATTTAACAATATAATAAGCGTAATGAGATATTTTTATATTTTAATTGCATTTTTTTTATTTAGCTGTGCTCAATTACCTAAACAAGCCTTAGTTGAGGGTAAAACGAGCATTGTTCCACAAATGCCAGAAACTGTGAACAATAATGGTTCAATTTATCAAGCTAGCCAGCCCAGTAGCTTTGGTTATCAGCCGATATTTGAAGATCGTCGCCCGCGCAATATTGGCGATGTGTTAACTATTGTTTTACAAGAAAACGTGAGCGCTAGCAAAAGCTCATCTGTTAATGCTGGACGAAATGGCTCGGTGAGTTTAGGGGTAAAAACTATACCGACATTTCTTGATGGGCTAGTGGGTCGTGGTAAAGCCAATACCGAAATGTCTGGTGACAATGACTTTAAGGGATCTGGTGGCGCTAATGCTAAAAATACCTTTAGTGGCACAATCACGGTCACCGTTCAAGATGTCATGATCAATGGTAACTTGAAAGTGATTGGTGAAAAACAGATTGCAATTAATCAAGGCACTGAATTCATACGCTTTTCTGGTGTTGTTAATCCAAGAACCATCAGCGGCAATAATACGGTAATTTCAACGCAAGTTGCTGATGCACGCATTGAATATGTGGGTAATGGTTACATTGATGAAGCGCAAACAATGGGCTGGTTACAGCGATTATTCTTAAATCTTTCACCATTTTAATGAGTCTCATTATGATAAAAAAATTGCGTCCTTTTTTCTGCTTTACCTTGATGATGATATTGGTTATACCAAATGGTCATGCTGAGCGTATACGTGATTTGGTCACCATTGAAGGGGTAAGAGAAAACGCCTTAGTTGGTTATGGGATTGTTGTCGGGCTTGATGGCACAGGCGATCAAACATCACAAACACCTTTTACTATCCAAAGTATCACTAATATGCTATCCCAATTAGGGATTACTGTGCCAACAGGCAGCAATATGCAATTAAAAAATGTTGCTGCAGTTATGGTGACTGCAAAATTGCCTTCTTATTCACGCGTTGGGCAACAAATCGATGTGGTGGTATCTTCGCTTGGTAATGCAAAAAGCTTACGTGGTGGCACATTGATCATGACGCCATTAAAGGGGGCTGATAATCAAGTCTATGCTATTGCACAAGGCAATCTTTTTGTGGGGGGAATGGGCGCAAGTAGTAAAGGAAGTAGTGTCAGTGTTAATCAAACGGCCGGTGCAACTATACCTAATGGGGCAACCATTGAACGAGAACTAGCAACCCGTTTAGATGAACGAAATGTTATCCACTTACATCTTAATCAATTTGATTTTACCCGTGCTTTAAAAATTGCTGATGTCATTAACAAGTTACAAAAAAACACTGCGGTTGCACTAGATGGTACAACAATAGCACTACAGATGCCAAAAGAAAATACAACTCGAGTGCAGTTACTTTCTCGAATACAAGATCTTGAAATTGGCACAACCCCTATTTCAGCAAAAGTGGTCATCAACACAAGAACAGGTGTTGTGGTCATGAATCAAAAGGTTAAATTGGATAATTGCGCCGTAGCACATGGCAATTTATCTGTTGTTGTAAATAGTAAATTAAAAGTCAGCCAACCCAATACGCCATTAGCGGGTGGTGCAACAGTGGTTACGCCTGATAACCAAGTCAGTGTTGAGCAAGAAGGTGGCGCATTACATAACATCGCATCGGGCACTGATTTAAACCGAGTGATTAATTCGCTAAATTTATTAGGCGCTAATCCTACTGAGTTAATGTCGATACTTGAAGCCTTAAAGACGGCGGGCTGTTTGCATGCTTCATTGGAAACTATCTAAAAAACGATTTATAAAAGAAATGACATTATGAATAATAAAATTGGACAACCTTTTAATCGCTTTGCTTATGACTTTTCAGGGCTAAACCAGCTAAAGCGCAATGTTGCTAATGGTTCTGCTCAAGGTATTAAGCAAGTTGCTCAGCAATTTGAGTCCTTATTTATTAATATGATGATGCAAAGTATGCGCAAAGCGGTGCCTGAAAGCGGTTTATTTAGTCAATCTGCTTCACAACTATTTACTGCAATGTTTGATCAGCAAATTGCGCAACAAGCTGCTGGTAAAGGGTTGGGTTTAGCTGATATGCTTACTAAGCAGTTAACTAATAGATCATCAATTAATGCTAATTTGCACTCTAATACTAACTTACAATCTAATAATCACTTACAATCTAATACAAACAATACTGCGCAAAATCTTCAATTAGCCCAATCTTTATTTAGTCAGGCTCCATCTAACATATCACCTCAAGCATTAGGGCAAATGCTATATCGTAGTGCTAACAACATGCTTGAAAGTAAGCATAACGAAAAAGTATCAAAAACAACACGTGATAATACAAATGAAAATCATGTTACCCAATTTGTCAAAGAATGGCTTGAGCCAGCCAAGCAAGCAGCTAAACAATCGGGAATTCCTTATGAAATCATTATTGCACAAGCTGCATTAGAAACAGGCTGGGGGCAAAAACAAATCAAGACAGAACCTAATCAATCAAGCTATAATTATTTTGGTATAAAGGCAACTCCATCATGGCAAGGGCGTTCAACGCGTTTAACAACGCAAGAATTCATTGATAACCATATGATAAAAATTCAAGATGAATTTAGAGTCTATAATAGCAAACAACATGCAATCACCGATTACCTTAATTTATTAACCAAAAACCCTCGCTACCGCGCAGTAGTTAAAGCTCCTGATGCCAGAACAGCAGCTAAAGAGTTGCAAGCAGCACATTATGCAACCGATCCTAACTATAGCGACAAACTTATCCAAATCATTAGTCGTATTGAAAAAATTGCAAAAAATAGCCAGCCAACGGCCATATCAGGCTTTAAGCAAGTTGCATTTAATTGATAATAGGATTAAGCGCCCAATACTGGGTACCGCAGTTTTTTGCCACGTTACCCATTCATTCAAGTTGAAATTCAAGCTGTTGATAGCTAGGTAGATATAGTTAAATAGGGGTTTGATATGAGATGCCGTTTAGGGTGTGATATTGCGACAGAAAGGATTGCCGTAATAATATCTTCCCCCTTTTTGATGCGTTAAAGTACCAGTAAACATTGAAGGGGAAACGTTGTTGCTAAATTAGGTAACAAGTGGGTGCTAAGGTCATTTTGAATGATAAGGGTTTGGTTATAGATATATCTGATGTTATCAAAAATAATAAAATGATTTTCAATAGTGCTGCCTCTAAAGTAAATAATGTTGTTAATGATAATATTGAAGTTGTTATATTAGATTTCTTTCCCGTTGAATTTAAGCCTGATAAATTGCTAGGTTTTGATTTTCTTAGTAAAAATAGCATAAGCATTGATTTTTAAAACAAGCAATTGTTGATTAATTCTAAAGTAAAACAATAAAAATGGTTCAGAAAACATATTGATTTTATTGAATTTTTTAAGGTGGATTTTTAAATCTCTTCCTTCTGGCAAATTAAGAGCAATATCAACGTTTAACATCTTACGATTGAAGTCATCGATGATATTGAACGTTAGGCAGCACAACCGAAATGATAATATGCACAAAAGATGCTAAAATTAGTAGGATAAATGGCTGTATGTTCTAGTATCATTGGTAAACGTAGTTATCTTAGTTCGTGTATAACAATTAGGGAGGAATAATGAAATATTACGCAAAGTTAATTGCCATTGATCCCTATATTGAGGAGCAGGCTACTTTCGCTTTTGGACAGTATCAACTCTGTTGTTTTATTAACTCTTCTCCTTGGGCGCTTAACACAGGTAATATTTACTTATTAGAGCTTGGCTTGTGTTTTATTAATAAAATAAAACCAGAATTATCTAAAGATAAATGCTTTATCATTAAACAACAACAAGACACGTTTACCCATCATATCAATGGGTACTTATTTGAAAATAAATTAATATTATCAAATT
>NZ_LZGZ01000083.1:0-4352 GCF_001690515.1 Gilliamella sp. Fer4-1
CATGATTTACGCTTAAATGATGTGATATTAATTGGTCACTCTATGGGCGGCAAAGTTGCTTTGCAACTGTCACAAGTGATATCAGATACTATCCAAAAAATTGTTGCAATTGATATTGCGCCGATAAAGTATCACCGCTCAGCTAATGCTGCTATTTTAAGAGTATTAGTTTATTGTCTCAAAAATCATATTACCGATAAAAAACAGATCATGAATTTAATGGAACAAGCAAGTATTAACATGCCAACCATACTTTTTTTATTAAAATCTTTTAAAAATGAAAAATGGTCATTTAATATTCAAGCAATTAATGATCAGTATGGTCATATTTGTGATTGGCAAACAATACCACCTTGGTTAAAACCCACGCTATTTATTCGTGGTGGCAATTCTTCTTACATTATTGATGAATTTTACCCAGCCATTTTTTCGCAATTTCCAGATTCAAAAATTGAGTTGATTGAAGGTGCAGGTCACAATGTTCATGCTGAAAAAACACAGCAAGTACTGAAAATTTTACATAGCTGGTTAGGGAATTAAATGGCATGAAGCCTATAAATATTAAGGTGAATTACAAAAAAGGCGTTGCTGTTGGATGGTTTGCTTATTGGATGTTTTAATCGTTATAACAACCATGTTACATTGAGCATTATATATTTGAGTGTTGATGTGATATTGCCAACCAGAAGGGATTATTTGGCTGATAGTATAAGGATAGCTATCAAGTAGCTGAAAAGCAATTTTATTAGCACGTAAGTTGTTGGCAAAATAACGATGTTTGTTGAACAATGTTTGTTGATAATTGATAAAACCAAGCATGATCATTGAAAATAGTAATGTTGCTATCATTACTTCAATTAGACTAAAGCCAGTTATATTTTTATTATTCACAATAAATAGCCTTTTTTTCTGGGCAATAATCGAGCCAATGTCCTTTTTCCACAATCAATCGATTATTGTCAAAATGTGCAAGTGCATACAAAAAAAAGTCATCGGCCTCGCCTCTTATTAATACGTAATCATCTATTTTTAATAAAGATTGTTTTATGCATGCTTTTAAGTGATAAGTTGGTTCAGTCATACATTGCCAATTGGCTTTAGGTGGTTGCCAATTTTGGCTTATTGCCCAAGTTAAAGATGAACTGGAATGATTAAATTTTTGATAGTATTTAATTTCTATCAAGATTGTTTTTTGCCATGAGGTTATAAGTAAATTAAAACCAATTAATCCCCCCAATCCCACAGTCATTAACATCATCATCATTAAAATAGTGCTAAATCCAGATGATGGAGAATTTTTTCTAAAATAGGTTTTCATTTTTGATAATTTCAGTTACATAGTATTTAATCTGTTTGTTTTTTCTTAATTCAGCATTGATTGATAAACTAATAGCATTTGGTAATTGCCTTATTGCAAAGTGGGTTATTTTGATTTCATTTGAATCGAATAAGTTTTCCCATTTACTTCCAAAACAATCTAACGATCCTGTTCTATAGGCTATGTTGTTTTCTTTATAGCGATAAGTAAAGACATCTGACTTTGTTGGGTTGGCTCTGTTCCAAACCCAAGAATTTCGAATTTCGCTATCATATCGAAGGATAATACATTTTGCCCGTTCCTTAATTTCAATAGCTTTATCTGTCATTTTTTTTGGATCATTAGCAATAAAACCCGCTCTTTTTATATCTTTTTTCAAACCAGCTAACCCAAAATCGATGGCTTGTTGTAAGCGAATTTTTTGATAATATTGCATGATGTTTGTTTGCAATTTGATGTAAAAAGCAGTCATGCCAATAACTATTAAACTTGATAGTACCAAACCAATGAGCATTTCTAGCAAGGAATATCCAGATACTTTTAACATGGTGGTAAACTAGCTATATAACAGTTTTCCGCACAAAATCGAATGCGCCCAAGCAAAGAAACAAAAATTCTACTGGTACCTATTTTATTTTTTAATTGAAAAGACATGGTTTGTGCCATGTTGCGACGCCCTAGAATAAAAGCACTTTTATTGTTTGATAGCTCACTAATTTGAACAGAATTATTGGGCTTGACAAAATAAAGTATGCCTTCACTGCATGTAGGTGGTTTGTCAGCCTTGGTAATTGAGATACACCAAGGTGATGAAAATTGATGAATAATATAGTTTTCGTTTTTACTTGATGCTTTTATTTGTGCTTCGTATATAAAATAGGCCAATTGCTTAGTTGTAGATGCTAATTCATTTTGCAGTTGTTGTTCTTTCCAATGCTCAATACCGATAGAGGCTAAAATAGCACTGATACAAACAGTTATTAACAATTCTAATAATGAGAATCCCAAATCATGCATAGTATGTCTTTTGTAAATATTGTGAGAGTTCGAGCATATATTTGAATAAAATAACTAGTTATTTAAAGATCTGAATTTGTGATCCACTATCCAAATAAATTACGATTTTTAATAAAAAAGGTTGAATAAGGTTTTATCAAGAATACTAGCGATATTATTGGCTTTATTTATAGTGGAGTTTTAGTTTTTTACGCAAATGATAATTATAAAAAATGATAGAGAATGTGCTGAATTTAGTGATCTGCTTAAACCACTTAAAAAGCAAAGCGGATTATATTATACTGTTTATCCATTTATTATTTGCTAACGGACTTAAACGTTAAAGGAAACGAGAGATGCAACAATTACAAACTATTATTGAAGCAGCATTTGAACGTCGTGCTGAAGTAACACCATCTAATGTAGATGTAGTAACACGCGATGCAATTAACCAATGTATCCATTTATTAGATAGCGGTAAGATGCGTGTGGCCGAAAAGATTAATGGGGATTGGGTTACTCACCAATGGTTAAAAAAAGCAGTTTTGCTCTCTTTCCGAATCAATGAAAACCAACTGATTGATGGTGGTCCGACTAACTATTATGACAAAGTTCCATTAAAATTTGCTGAGTATGACGAAGCAAGATTCCAACAAGAAGGGTTCCGTGTTGTTCCGTCCGCAATTGCACGTAAAGGGGCATATGTTGCGCGTAATACTGTATTAATGCCTTCTTATGTTAATATCGGCGCATACGTTGATGAAGGTACAATGGTTGATACATGGGTAACTGTTGGCTCATGTGCGCAAATTGGTAAAAATGTTCATTTATCAGGTGGAGTCGGTATTGGTGGTGTTTTAGAGCCATTACAAGCTAATCCAACGATCATTGAAGACAATTGCTTTATTGGTGCTCGTAGTGAAATCGTGGAAGGTGTGATTGTCGAAGAAGGCAGTGTCATTTCAATGGGCGTATTTATTGGTCAAAGCACTAAAATTTACGATAGAGCAACCGGTGAAGTACATTATGGGCGAGTACCAGCAGGTTCTGTCGTTGTTTCTGGTAACTTACCAACCAAAGATGGCAAGTATAGCCTTTATTGTGCGGTTATTGTGAAAAAAGTAGATGCTAAAACTTTAGGTAAAGTGGGCATTAATGAGTTACTTCGTACTATTGATTAATTTGCGTTTACAAGTTTAAGTCGCCTAAATTATTAGGCGACAATGATTTTATTTACAATTAGTGGTTTAATTGAGAATCCTAACCATTAGAAGAGGAGAATTTATGCCTTCTTTTGATATTGTGTCAGAAATCCAAATGCCAGAAGTTAAAAATGGGGTTGAAAATGCGACCCGAGAGTTAACGACCCGTTGGGATTTTAAAAATGTTGAAGCATCGTTTGAATTAAATGAAAAAAATGAAACGATCAAAGTTACAAGCCAATCAGATTTCCAAGTACAACAATTACTTGATATTTTACGCGACAAATTAGCTAAGCGAGGTATTGATGGCGGATCGCTTGAAATCCCTGAAGAAATGGAGCATAGCGGCAAACTCTATAGCGTTACAGTTAAACTAAAACAGGGTATCGATAAAGAGTTAGCTAAAAAGATTGTAAAAGCAATTAAAGATAGCAAAATTAAAGTACAAGCTCAAGTTCAAGGCGAACAGATTCGCGTTACTGGTAAATCGCGTGATGATTTACAAGCTACTATGGCGTTAGTTAAAAATGGCGAATTTGGTCAACCGTTTCAGTTTACTAATTTTAGAGACTAACCTTTTATGGAATTCATATTGTCGGCAAATGTCGACAATATTGTCTTTTAAACATTACAATTTATTTTGTAAAAAAATTTCTAGGAAAAGCTATATTTGAGCATGGAATTATTAGGTAATCACAGAAACGGTTTCTTAAACACTAATGTAAGTAGCGTAAAGAACAAGATTTTTTTTTATGAATACGTTATGCTATCTACTTGTCTACCCTCTTAATTATAACAATATTTATTATGATGAAAAAATTAGCTCTATTTTTACT
>NZ_LZGZ01000084.1:0-562 GCF_001690515.1 Gilliamella sp. Fer4-1
TAAAAGAATCAAAAGATTTGATAAGTTGTTAAAAACTACTATACCTAATTTAATTTTTAGGGTGATCAAATAACCAAGAATTAGCCAAAGCAAGTGGTTCTCTTATCATCGCAATATATTTATCAAAATTAGAAAAGCTCAAGGGCGCTGACAATCCAGATACATCATTAAATCCTGAGCGTTTAGCCAGCATTACTGAACGTAATAAATGAAAATCATTAGTTACAACTATCGTTTTCCCTAATGGTAAAATGCGATTAGCATACACGAATTGTTGCGCAGTTCGGGTTGATTTATCTTCAATATAGATTCGTGAAGCATCTATTCCTTTATTCACTAAGTAATTAAACATCACACTGGCTTCACTTGCTGATTCATCTTTACCTTGTCCACCACAAACAACGACTTTAGTTTGAAGATTATTTTGTAAGTAAGTAGCAGCAATATCTAAACGAATTTGTAAAGTTAAAGGCGCTGTAGCTGGCGTGCCGACAACTTGAGATCCTAACACAACCATAGTTTCAGCATTATCAACGGGCTTTTGTTGTGCATAAATAAAAAT
>NZ_LZGZ01000085.1:0-26074 GCF_001690515.1 Gilliamella sp. Fer4-1
TTATGGATGATATGAGCAACTATCAATAGATTGCATTCTTTAGCCATGCATGGGGGAGTTCATCTGTTGCGTTATATCTGCTTTTATGCATTTATTATTTAATTTATTTTTAGAATAAAAAAATCCAGTAATTTGATACTGGATTTGTAGTTGTTTTAATATTTTTATAAGTTAATCAACTGGGTAAAAATCATTTGTAACACCGCTGTTATCGTCACTTTCGTGATCGTGGCTACTTGATCCTGGTATCGCTCTAGAGCGTTCGATAGGCACATAACTACCGCTTGGTGTTTCAACTTGGCATTCCCCCAAAAAGATAGAATATTTGGTGTTGGCATGCATACTTTCACCTCTAAAATAGCAATGAGTTGCATTGTATAAATCAGTTCGGCAAAGCACAGCAATGGTTAACCAAACAATGAGTACAGCTAAAGATACCCATTTTAATTGTTTCCATATTAAAGACCAAAATCCAATTCCTCTAAAACGGCAGTAGCCTAAAATAAGTAATAGCGTTGCAATAAATCCTAAAAATTCGTATAACCAAAATAGCCACATAGTTGTCTCCCCACACTTTAGTGTGGTTGTTATTTTATACTAACTTTTCTTATACATCTATACACTTGCAATGATGTTTATTGTTACATCCATGATCCGTTACGGATGATACCAACAGCAAGTCCTTCAATGGCAAAGTTTTGTTGTTCTAAATCAACTTCAATTGGTGAAAACTCTTCATTTTCGGCAATTAAACGGACATGTTTACCTTTGCAAGATAAACGTTTAACGGTGACTTCGTCATCAATGCGAGCAACAACGATTTGACCATTTTTAACGTCTTGAGTTTTGTGTACAGCTAACAAGTCACCATCTAATATTCCGATATCTTTCATTGACATGCCATGCACTCTTAATAAAAAGTCGGCATGAGGTTTAAACAGTGAAGGATCGACTTGGTAATGGCTTTCGATATGCTCTTGCGCTAGTATTGGTGATCCTGCGGCAACTTGACCAATAAGCGGTAAACCTTCAAAATCATTTTGTTCAACAGGACTTTCAAGCAAAAGGCGGATACCTCGTGAAGATCCTGCAATCATTTCAATAGCTCCTTTTTTAGCTAAAGCTTTAAGGTGTTCTTCGGCCGCATTAGCGGATCGAAACCCTAATTTTTTAGCGATTTCGGCACGCGTTGGTGGCATACCTGTGGTTTGAATGTTGTCTTTTATTAGATCATAAATTTGTTGCTGACGTGCGGTTAGTGGCCTCATTATTTTTTCCTGTTTTTATATACAGATATATGTAATTATATACAGCTAGTGATATAAAACAACTGTTTTATTTAATTTATTTTATAATCGTGGATAAATTTTTCGAATTATAGCTATTATGTGCTATTTGGGTGAATAATTTTGTTAATTGAATTATTAACTCAAGCTTATGGTTTGAGTTACATAATCAATCTACTTGTATGCTATAATAACTTAATATTTTTGTTGGATTGGAATTGACTTTATGCCTTATGTTGTTGCTTTAAGTGGCGGTATTGCCAGTGGTAAAAGTACTATTGCCAATTTGTTTGCTAAATTAGGTGTGCCTGTTATCGATGCAGACATTATTGCAAGGCAAGTTGTGCAAGTTGGTAGCGATGCGCTTAACCAAATTGTTAAGCACTTTAGCCAAGAAATTTTGCTTGCCAATGGCGAACTCGATCGCAGTCAGTTACGTGAGATTATTTTTAATAATGATCATGAACGCCTTTGGCTTAATCATTTACTGCACCCCATAATTCAACAAGAAACTCAAAAACAAATTGCTAGGCAAAATTCAACATATGTTATTTGGGTTGTGCCACTATTGATTGAAAACAATTTACACACATTAGCAGACCGCGTATTAATAATCGATGCCCCAATCTCGTTACAATTGGCGCGATTAATAGAAAGGGATAATATTAGTCAATCACTAGCTAAAAAGATGATAGGATCGCAAGTATCTTTGCAAAAACGCTTATCTTATGCTGATGATATCATCGTTAATGATGATAATTTTACGTCGCTAACTGTGCAAGTTGATCAATTGCATCAACAATATTTACATAACTTTAATGGTAAGATTTAGATAGATGAATGACATTATTTTTGAACATCCATTAAATGAAAAAATGCGTACTTGGCTCCGTATTGAATTTTTATTAAATCAATTAAATACACATTGTCATTTTGATCAGAATAACGCATTGCTTTTTTTTCATGCATTGTCCGAACTGTTAGAAATTATTGAGCGTAATGATGTTAAAGGCGATTTGACTAAAGAACTTGAATCGCAAAAACAAAAGTTAACTTTGTGGCTAACTTTTGATTGTGTTGATCATGATCTCATTAATGAATTGATCCACCAGTTTGATTGTTTTTCAGCTCAATTTAATGAGATAGGACGCTTGGGACAGCCATTAAGAGATGATCGTTTTATTACTGCTATTCGCCAACGTTTGATGATTCCAGGTGGGTGTTGTAGTTTTGATTTGCCTTCGTTCCATTTGTGGCTCAAAATTTCACAAGAAAAGCGCGATATTCAAGTTAAAAGTTGGTTAGAGCACTTGTCAACGCTGGATAAATCTCTAACATGCTATATGCAACTAATTAGGCAAATGGGCGAATTTAAGCGATTTGTTTGTTTTAACAATTTTTTTCAAGAGACTAATGGTGATGTAAACTTGGTTCGGATTCGAGTTTCGTTAGATAAAAATGTGTATCCACAAGTATCAGGTCATATGTCGCGCTTTAGTATTCGTTTTTTATCGCTAGATGTTTGCGATAACGTCAACACCGATGAGCTTGAATTTGAATTAGCTTGCTGTTAGTACTATTAAATACTGATTATTGAAAAAGAAAGAGTCGAAATGAATAAAAATACAGCTATATTTGTTAATTGCCCAACTTGTCAAAAAAAAGTGGAATGGAATAATGATAGTCTTTATCGTCCATTTTGCAGTAAACGCTGCCAACTTATTGATTTAGGTGATTGGGCAACTGAAGCGCACCGCATCTCCGATAAAGATAGCACCGAACAAGATCTCTGGAGCGAAGAAGATCTTACTGATTTTGCAGGTAGACATTAATGAAGATCCTAGGCATTGAAACCTCGTGCGATGAAACAGGCATCGCCATTTATGATGATATTCATGGTTTGATTGCAAACCAACTTTATTCTCAAGTTAAATTACATGCTGATTATGGTGGCGTTGTGCCTGAGCTTGCTTCACGCGATCATATACGCAAAACAGTGCCGTTAATTCAAGCCGCATTAAAAGAAGCTAATTTAGATTCAGCTGATATCGATGGAGTAGCTTATACCGCAGGCCCTGGTTTGATCGGTGCTTTGATGGTTGGTGCATCAATTGGACGCTCGCTTGCTTATGCATGGAATGTGCCAGCTATTGCAGTGCATCACATGGAAGGGCATTTGCTTGCACCAATGCTTGAAGATAACCCACCTGAATTTCCATTTGTTGCCTTATTAGTTTCTGGCGGGCATACACAGCTTATTAGCGTTACAGGTATTGGTCAATATGAACTTATTGGTGAATCCATTGATGATGCTGCTGGTGAAGCTTTTGATAAAACAGCTAAATTACTTGGGTTGGATTATCCTGGTGGCGCAAAATTGTCAAAGTTAGCTCAACAAGGCAATGCGTCACGTTTTTCGTTTCCTCGCCCAATGACCGATAGGCCAGGGCTTGATTTTAGCTTTTCGGGGCTAAAAACTGCGGCGGCTAATACTATTTATCAGCATAGCACAGAGGGCTGCGAGCTTGACAGCCAAACCAAAGCGGATATTGCGCGAGCCTTTGAAGATGCTTTAGTTGATACTTTATTAATTAAATCACGTCGAGCGCTTGATCAAACGGGCTTTAACCGTTTAGTCATTGCTGGTGGTGTGAGTGCTAATAATACCTTGCGTGATAAATTAACTTGGTTGATGCAACAGCGTAAAGGTCAGGTTTATTACCCAAGACTTGAGTTTTGTACCGATAATGGCGCTATGATTGCCTATGCAGGTATGATTCATTTAAAAGCGAAGCAGTATTCAGATTTGGCTATTAATGTTAGACCAAGGTGGCCACTTAACGAGCTTAGTGTGGTGAATGAGTAATTGTGGTTTTAATTTTATTGATAAAGCAATAAAAAGCGGGAATAAGTTCCCGCTTTTTAGCTTAAATAATCAGTTTACTTATTATTAATTTGTTGTATTTGGCTCGATGACTATTCTGTTTTTTCCGAATTAGTATTTTCAGCGCCTATTTTTCCTTCAGCGAGTTTTCTGATGTTATTGTTGATGCTAAATAATACACAAAGTAATTCGAAACCAATACGAGTTGAAATAAAGCCTACAACAAAAGTGATGATACCAGTGAAAAACGCAACTATTCCTGCGGCAGCACTATAGGAAAATATAGCAAAACTACCTATTATTATGCTTAATGCACTAAAGCCAACAAGTACTAAAGCAATCCAATATACGATAGTGATAAATACAGGTGTCATCATTTTATCAAAGAAAAAAAAGTCTTTGATGGAAATATCTTTAAAATTTATTTTTTTGTTCATTTTATTTCCTTATTGAAAGGGGGATTAATTTTTAACTTCTATTTTTTCTAATTTGCGTATACAGTTATATGTCTTTAAAGCTGTAAGGCGTGATTATTGTAACATGAAATTATTTTGAGATTAACTTATGAAAACTTATATTCTGGGCAAAGATGCTGCCCTTGAAGATTCAATTAATTATTTTCAGCAACAATTAGCAAAATATGATTTAGATGTAAAAGAAGCTTCTTGGCTTAATCCTGTACCGAATGTATGGTCAGTGCATATTCAAAATACAAAATGCCCCTTGTGCTTTGCTAATGGTAAAGGTGCAAGCAAAAAAGCGGCGTTAGCATCGGCTTTGGGTGAGTATTTTGAGCGGTTATCTACTAATTACTTTTTTTCCGATTTTTATTTAGGAAAACAAGTAGCAAATGCTGATTTTGTGCATTATCCGACCGAAAAATGGTTTACCATTCCTGAGGATAATTCCTTACCTAAAGGATTATTAACCCCAAACTTGCTGAAGTTTTATGATCCGGATAATGAACTATGTGCAACCGATTTAGTCGATTTACAATCAAGTCATGGCGAGCGGGGTATTTGTGCGTTACCATTTGAGCAACAATCCGATAAGCAAACGGTTTATGTGCCAGTTAATTTAATTGCTAATTTATATGCATCTAACGGTATGTCAGCGGGCAATACTCGAAATGAAGCACGCGTGCAGGGGTTATCAGAAATTTTTGAACGTTATACCAAAAACAAAATCATAGCCGAAGCAATTAGCTTACCTCTAATTCCAAACGAAGTGATTAACCGGTACCCAGCTGTTTTGGCTGCCATCAGCGCACTTGAAAGTGAAGGTTTTCCGCTTTATTGCTTTGACGCCTCATTGGGTGGTGAATTTCCCGTGATTTGTGTTGTGTTGTTTAATCCGCAAAATGGAACGTGTTATGCGTCATTTGGTGCACATCCAAATTTTGGAGTTGCCTTTGAACGAACCGTCACCGAGCTATTACAAGGGCGCAGTTTAAAAGATCTTGATGTGTTTTCTCCGCCAAGTTTTGATAATGATGAGATAGCGGATCTTAGTAATTTAGAAACACACTTTATCGATTCAAGTGGCTTGATTTCATGGGATCTATTTAAAGAGCAAGCCGATTATGAATTTGTGTATTGGGATTTTTCGGGTACCACAGATCAAGAGTTCACTAATTTAATGTCTATTTTCAATCGCCACAATACAGAAGTACTAATCATGGACTATGAGCATCTGGGCGTTTACGCTTGTCGTATTTTAGCTGTTGGCATGTCCGAAATTTACCCTCCTGAAGATCTATTACTTGCCAATAGCAACATGGCAATTGGCCTACGCGATCTTATTTTGTCATTACCTCATAAGAAATTTAGCACAAAACAGTATTTGGCAATGATTGAACAGCTTGATGATGAAGGTCTTGATGATTATGCACGCGTTCGTGAACTGCTTGGCATTGCAACGGGTAGCGATAATGCTTGGTTAACATTGCGAATTGGCGAATTAAAGGCGATGCTGGCCTTGGCAGGTAAAGACTTAGTGCAAGCACAACAATGGATTGATTGGACGGTTGAAATGAATGGTTCGATATTTACACCAGCACGTAATCATGCCTATCGTTGCTTGCAAACACTAGTTAATTTTATGATTGAACGTGATCCTCAAACGTTTACTCAATACCAAAATGCATTTAGCAAAATGTATGGCAAAGATTGTGTTGATGAAATGTGGCAATATGCTAATGGTGAAAAAACATTTTTTGGCTTGGCGGATTTTGTCTCAGCCGATGAACTAGCCAATAACAATTTAGAGCAATTTGCAATGCATCAAAAGTTGTTAGCCGTGTATCATAAATTACATCAAGCGATGTTATAGCATCGCTATTAAAATTCCACCGAATCAATTCGGTGGAATAGTTAAATTTATCTGTTTATTTGTCTAACTCGCTGATTTAACTAAAAAACATAAAACAAAAACTTTAATAAAATCAATAGTTTTTCTGAACGATTTTTAGCTTAAAATTTAAGTGTTAAAAACAAAATCGAAATCTTCCACTTGTACTTTTGTTAAGCGATTAGTTCAATCTATTAGGATAAAAAGAAAAGAAAGAATAAAAAGTCTTGTTTACAGGTAGTTTTATTGATAGTTACCCAACGCATTGATTTAACTAAAAAAACAGAAGATAAAAACTTCAATAAAATCAATAGCTTTTCTGAATGATTTTTAGCTTAAAATTTAAGTATTAAAAACAAAATCGAAATCTTCTACTTGTGCTTTTGTTAAGTGATTAGTTCAATCTATTAGGATAAAAAGAAAAGAGTAAAAGTTTTTTACAGGTAGTTTTACAGATAGTTGCCCAACACATTGATTTAGCTAAAAAAATAGAAGATAAAAACTTTAATAAAATCAATAGCTTTTCTGAACGATTTTTGACTTAAGACTTAAGTATTAAAAACAAAATCGAAATCTTCCACTTGTGCTTTTGTTAAGCGATTAGTTCAATTTATTGGGATAAAAAGAAAAGAGTAAAAGTTTTTTACAGGTAGTTTTATTGATAGTTACCCAACGCATTGATTTAACTAAAAAACACAAAACAAAAACTTTAATAAAATCAATAGCTTTTCTGAATGGTTTTTGACTTAAAGTTTAAGTGTTAAAAACAAAATCGAAATCTTCCGCTTGTGCTTTCGTTAAGCGATTAGTTCAATCTATTGGGATAAAAAGAAAAGAGTAGATAGTAGAAAACCACCAAGGTAATTTGCTATCAACTGCGATAAAAATCCCCCGTTCTTTAGGGGGAATATCAATTAAGCTTGCCTTGCGAACTCACTGGCTTGTTTAACCAATTCGGCAGAAGGTGTTACGCCAGTGTATAGCACAAATTGTTCTAGTGCCTGTATTGTTGCAACATCTGCTCCAGAAATAATGATTTTATTTAGTTTTCTAGCATATTTTATCATGGGTGTTTCAACTGGCAATGCAACCACATCAAAAACAATATCGGCGTTGTTTATCATGGGTTGAGGAAAAGCTAATTCATCAGCTTCAACCCCACCAAGCATCCCAATTGGAGTGACGTTAATAATTAATTTCGCTTGCTGTGGTAATATGTCCTGCTCGTTTTTTACCCATGTGTAGTTGTATCGTTTGGCTAAAGCTTCACCTTTGAGTTGGTTACGCGCAACAATAATGCCATTTTTAAATCCTGCATCATAAAAAGCCCCAATCACCGCGTTAGCCATACCACCACTACCTTTTAAAACAAAGGGCGTAGTATGATCAATTTTATTGGCTGTAATAAGTTTAGCAACAGCAATATAATCTGTATTATAAGCTTTTAAGTGATAGTTGGTATTAACAATGGTATTCACCGATTGAATCGATTTTACCGAATCATCTAATTCATCAATAAACTCAATACAAGCTTCTTTATACGGCATTGAAATGGCACAGCCTCGAATAGCTAAGGCCTTAATGCCATAAATTGCATCTTTTAAATTATTGGTAGTAAAGGCTTTATATAAGTAATTAAGATCAAGTTTTTCATATAAATAATTATGAAACCGAGTACCAAAATTGCTTGGCCTTGCTGAAAGTGACATACAAACCGTGGTATCTTTATTAATAATTCTTGCCATTTTTACTATTCCTTGTGATGATAAAGGTATGTTTTAGTTTTATTTTAACACTTTATTCAGTGGTTTTTTAGTTATGGTTGCCAATAATATCGGACCAAAGATTATTCAAGAGAAAAAAACGGTGAGTGCCATGCTCTATTTATATTGTCATAAACAGCATAATAGCAAAAATCATCAGTTATGTAATGAATGCAACGATCTGTTGCAATATGCTATGCAACGTTTAACAATGTGTCGTTTTGGTGAGAATAAAACGACGTGTGAACGATGTCCTAAGCATTGTTATCGTAAAGATTATAAACAAAAAATAAAGCAAGTCATGCGGTTTTCTGGTCCAAGAATGATGATTTATCATCCTATCATGGCATTGCGACATCTTTATAAAAATTTGTTGAGTAAGTAGTTTGTTAGTTAACAGTTACTATGCGGTAAATCGCATAGTAACAATTAGAGTAACCATTATGATATAAATAGTGCATATCGTGTTAAGTTTTCTATTTTTAAAATTTTATGCTAGCACTCACTATAGCGTGAAATTTTGCAGCGGGTATGCTTTCGTAGGCGGTTGTGTAGTTTTTATTTAATATATTGTTGATATCTAAACCAATTTTATATTGCCGATTATCGCCAAATGCCGTGCTGGTAGATAAATTTAATGTTGACCAACCACGATAACGATAAACTGATGAATCGCTACGCTGAGTTGCATTGCTGGCAAATCGCATAAATAGATCTGAATCAAGATCAAAGTGATCAAAATAGGCGTTGTGTTTTACGCCAACACTGCCAGTAAAGCGTGGGTTACCTGAATCATATGTAGTATATCGGTCAGTTTTAATCTGACGACGCAGATAATTGCCTTTAATATAAGGGATAAATGCAAAATCAAGGTATTCAATACTCAATTCTAAACCATGGGTTTTGGCTTTGTTGGCATTATTGTAATAATTAAAATTAGCCCCTGATGCGCCGTCGCAAATTGCAGAACCATTGCAGCTCATTTCTGTAATATAGTTTTTTGCTGCTGAATAGTAAATGGCCATATCAACTAACCATTTACTATTATTATAACGTAATCCAATTTCGTAATTATTTGACTTTTCAGCTTTTAATTTTGAGTTTCCATAAAGTGTTTGGCTTGCTGCTGAAGTTACAGCATAAAGATGAGAAAGCGTCGGGTAAACATAGCCTTGTGCAAAAGAGGCTCTTAATTGCGCATTTTTAATGCCAGAATAAGTTAACCCAGAAGACACAACAAAGTTATTATCACTGTCTTTCTTTTTACTATCAATTTTGTGTGTTACTAATGGTTGCCCGATTGTTGGTATTTTATTAATTGAGCTTGAACCACGTTTAAGTTTTGATGTTACCCAATATTGGCGAGCCCCTATATTCCATGATATATCATCAGTGATAGCCCAGTCGTTTTGAGCAAATAGCGAAAAGCTTGATTGTTGCCATTTATTGGCTAAATATTTGTGCTGACTATAACTGGCTCTTGGCGACGGCATTTTTGATACAACCGTATTATGTGAATGTTGATCAACATTGTCTTGTTGATATTGTGAGCCCATAATCAATCTCATATCTTTATGTAGAACAAAATCAGATTGGAATGTCATGCCATACGTTTTTTGTTCATCATTTGTGGCGGTATGGGTGGTGACATTCATTATCGGGCGTGGTGACACGACAACATGATTTATAAATTGTCGATTTAATTTTTGTACATAAGCATCGTAATGGATTTTTTTGAGGAATGAGTTATCAAGATCATAGTCATAAAATAGCCCCATTTTTTCACGTTGTAATTTAGGTAATTTAACAGAAAAATCCTTAATTGAAGGTGAATTATCATCTTTAGCAAAATAGGTTTTAGTATCAAGCTGGTAACTTTCAAGTGAAAGTCCAAATTTATGTTTGTCGATATTAAGCCCAAACCATGAACTTAAGCTCTCATTATCGAAATCAGTATTGTGCAATTTACCTTGATAGGCTTTACGATCGTTATTTTTAGCGTTAGAACTGCTAATTCTATAATCAAAAATACTATCGATGGTGCCATTAACGGTACCCATTTCGGTAAAGCCATCGGTGGATTGGTTATAAACAAGTTTAACATCGCCATTAAGCGGAGCGTTGTTTTTGCTCCCTTTACGTGTAATAAAGTTAACGACACCACCAATAGCCTGTGAGCCATAAAGAACGGAATGCGGACCTTTAATCACTTCTATTCGTTCAACGGATTCCATATCAATTAATACACCAGCACCAGAACCATGTCCTGAGCGGTGATATGTTACTTCTTGCCCATCAATTAACATTAAAATTCGCGCTGGAGCTTCGCCTCTGATCGTAATTTGCTTACGTCCAGCTAGTGAATTATCAGTAATTTCAACACCTGGAATATCACGTAACGCTTCGACAACAGAATCACCATTTTGTTTTTCGATATCATCACGATTAATTACGTTAACTGATACCGAACTATCCCATATGGTTTTTTCATTACGATCTGCGGTCACTATAATTAATTGTGTCTTGTGGGGAAGTTCGGTTTTCTGCCGCAAAAGTATTTGTGCTTAGGTAAAGGCTTAGTAGTGTAATATATAATGTTGGCTTAATATAAATTTTTGAAGTAGCTAATTTCATTGTTTATTTTATCCTATACCAGCAAAAAGTTATTCAAATGATAATCTAAATAATAACTATTATCATTTGATATGTAAATAAAAAGCTTTTTAAATCAAAAAAGACTTAACCTATTAATAGATATGTATAAAAATAAAAATTTGTTATTATTACAAACAGAATTTAAAATAGTCATTCAATCAAAATTCAGGTAAGTACATGTCTATTGCAGTTGTTGAAGTTAACCGTCAATCAGTTATTCATAATGTTGAATATCTTAAAAGTATAGCGCCTAATAGCCAGCTAGTTGCCATCATTAAAGCCAATGCTTATTCACACGGAATAAAAGAAATTGCACAGTTGTTATGTGATAAAGTCGATTATTTAGGGGTATCGAGAATTTCCGAAGCAATCGCGTTGCGCAATAATGGCATTAATGCGCCTATCGTGGCTTTGGAAGGTTTTTTCCCTCACGAAAGCATTGATGATTTGATTGATTTTAATATTCAACCTGTTATCCACAGTAAATGGCAAATCGATGCGCTGTGTTGCTCTCCTTTGAGTGAGCAAATTATTCCGTGGTTTAAACTTGATACAGGAATGCATCGGTTAGGATTTTGTATTGACGAGGCTAAAGCTGAATTTTATCGTTTAGCTCGTTGTTCAGTGGTTTGCAAGCCAATTAATATTATGAGTCATTTTAGTTCGGCCGATGATCTCACTTCTGAACAAACGTTAAAGCAAATAGCGCTATTTGATCAGTTTATTGCTTCAATTGATGACAAATCACTGATTGGAAAGCGTTCGCTTGCTGCATCAGGTGGCACATTGGCTTGGTCAAAAGCACATTATGAGGTGGTTCGCTCTGGAATTGCTTTATATGGCGTCTCGCCCTTTGAGGCGCCAGTTGCGGGGCTTAAACCAGCCATGACATTTAAATCTGAATTAATTGCAGTACGAAAACACAAAAAAGGGGAATCTGTTGGTTATGGGCAAATTTGGCGTAGTCAGCAAGATACCTTTCTTGGCGTCGTTGCGATGGGTTATGGCGACGGTTATCCTCGAAGTATTCCACCAAATACCCCAGTTTTGATTAATGGACGGAAAGTCCCCATTGTTGGCCGAGTCTCAATGGATATGATTGTGGTTGATTTGGGAATAAATAGCAGTGAAAAACCGGGTGACGAAGTCATATTTTGGGGACCAGAACTCCCCGTCGAGGAAATCGCTAAGCATACAGGTATAAGTGCTTACGAGTTAATAACACACTTAACTTCACGCGCAAAAATTCATTATAGTAGATAAATAAGTTATGATTAAAAAAATATTTTTATACACTCTACTCCCCCTAGTATTAATTGTGGGAGGTTCAATGACTATTGGTTATTATTTTTTACACCAGTTTTCTCAACAGCAAATGCAAGTAAATGATGAAAATCAGATGTTTATATTGAAGAAAGGTACATCTATGCATCAATTAGTTGCCCAAGTAAAAGAAAGCAAGTTAATGCAACAAGCTTATTTGTTACCTTATTTGTGTAAGCTAAATCCGTCATTAAGATCAATTAAAGCAGGCTCTTATCAATTACACCCACATATGACTGTTGAGGAGTTTTTGAAATTGTTAGTGTCTGGCAAAGAAAGTAATTTTTCAATTCAATTTATTGAAGGTAAACGGGCTAAAGACTGGTTGAAAGTAATTCAAAATACGCCTTACATTCAGCAAACTTTAGTAGGTAAAACAGATGAAGAAATAGCGAAGTTGTTAGGCATTGACGGATCTATTGAAGGTTGGTTATCGCCCGATACTTACCGTTATACAGCAGACACATTAGATATCAATATTCTCAAACGTGCGCATATGACGATGAAAAGTAATCTACAAAAAATTTGGGATAATCGTGATAGCAATTTACCGTATCAGACACCTTATGAATTATTGATTATTGCATCAATAATTGAAAAAGAAACAGGCGTCAGTTCTGAGCGAGCTAATGTGGCTTCAGTATTTGTTAATCGCTTAAATGCCAAAATGAAGTTACAAACTGATCCAACAATTATTTATGGTTTAGGTGATAACTATAAAGGTACTATTAGACGTGTCGATTTGACTGATACTGAAAACCCTTATAATACTTATGTTATTGAAGGATTACCACCAACGCCAATCTCCATGCCAAGTCTTGCCTCACTTGAAGCTGCAGCACACCCCGCTAAAACTAATTATCTGTTTTTTGTTGCTAATGGAACTGGTGGGCATACGTTTTCAAGTACTTACAGCAATCACCAGCAGGCGGTGAATGAGTATCGCCGAATGACTAGCGGTGGGAATTAGCGTTTTAAAAACAGCGTTAAATATAATTAACTCTGTAAAAGTATTTTATTTAAATACGTTCACTTTAACCATTACCGCATATTAATGCGGTAACTTTTTATGATTAAATCAATATAATTCATCAAGTTGCTTAATTAGAGAAAGTAGATGATTAACATTTTGTTTTTGCTCTTTTAGCGCTTCTTCAAAATAAGGATGCAAGGCAAATTTAGGTAAATTAGCTTTGGCATCAATTAGTGCTTGCATGCGTGGAATAAAAACCCATTGTAACCATTCGTGTGGTTGCATTGTGTCTAGCGCAAAGGGTTCTTGACTTAAAAAGGCATCTGGGGTTGGTGGCATTGTTTGCCATAAATTGATTTTTTGTAATTCTTTAGTTATTTTTTGAAGTTGATTCAGTAGCATATACTCTTGTGATTGTTGCATTAGCAAACTTTGATAATATTGCCAATCGAAACAAGGCCCTGGATCTGTTTTACGATCAGGGGCAATATCGCTATGCCCAGCAATATTTTCAATAGCATAGTGTTGTTGAAGTAATAAAGTGATTTTTGCTAGTTGTTGATATTGTATGCAAGTAAAGCTATCGGTATCGCATCCTTCCATTTCAATACCAATTGAAAAATCATTACAATTTTCTTGGCCTTCAAATACTGATTTTCCTGCATGCCAAGCGCGTTTATTGAATGGAACAAATTGAATAATTTCACCATCACGCCGAATAAATAGATGACTTGACACTTTAAGTTGATAAATCGAAGCAAAGTACGGGTGCTCCTCAGGATTAAGTTGCCCTGTAAATAGCTGTTCAACATAAGGTCCGCCATATTCATTGGGCGGTAAGCTAATATTATGGATAACAAGTAGCGATATCGGCTTATTGATTGGTCGTTCATCATAAAAAGGTGAAATAGCTTGCTTAACACCCTGTAACCAACCATTAACAATTTTTAAGGACATATTGACTCCAACTTATCTGATAAACCGATGCCTAAATATTTTTGCGATCAGCTTCTCATAGCTTGCACATTTAAAGTAATAATTCATTGTGTTATGGATTTTCTTTTCCACGCTTAACACTTCGTTATTATTCCACTTTTTTGTTTTGCTATAAAGACTCTTTCTATTGAATCATTCATTGATATTTTGAGGTATTTATGTCTAAACAAGCGGGTTTTACTTTATTTGAACTGATGATTGCTATTATTGTGATTGCTATCTTAACGGCTATTGGTGTGCCTGCTTATCAAGGATATGTAAAAAAAGCTGCGTTGACAGATATGTTGCAAATCATGACGTCATATAAAACAGCCGTCGAAATCTGCGCAGTAGAACAAGGCAGTTTAACCAACTGTAGTAGTGGTAATAATGGTATACCGGCAAGCCGAACGTCTAATTATGTCACATCAATTACGGTCAATAACGGCGTTATTACCTTAGTTGGCACCAGTGCTTTAACTGGATTAACGTCCACATTAACACCAACAGTAAGTGCTACCCACGGTAATTTAGATTGGCACCGGGTTTGTACGACGTCGCCAGCCGATGCTAGTTTAACCCGTGCTTGTGAAGATATATTCAAATTTTGATGTTAACTCTTTAATCTTTTATGGATAAGGAAGCGCTTTTATGCAAGAAGATCAGCTCATTGAAAGTATTGATAAATTATTGCTTGAGGCATTAGATAAGCGAGCTTCGGATATTCATTTTGAGCCTTACCTGCATAGTTATCGTATTCGCATGCGTATTGATGGGGTCTTACATGATATGTTGTCACCACCTCTTGCATTGGCTAAACAAATAACCGCAAGATTAAAAATTATGTCTAAGCTAAATATTGCTGAGCACAGATTACCGCAAGATGGCCAGTTGATCATTGGTCGTTATACTATGCGTATTGCCACCTTACCAGTAATGAATGGTGAAAAAATAGTTTTAAGAGTTATGGATAATCATGAATCTGAACTAACCATTAATGATTTGGGATTAACAGATGAAGATCTTTTTCTATTCAAACAAATTTTAGACTATCCACAAGGATTGATATTGGTGACGGGACCCACTGGAAGCGGAAAAACGGTTACGTTATATAGCGCACTAAAACAATTAAATAAAATTGAGCGTAACCTTTGTAGTGTTGAAGACCCTATAGAAATTCCTCTTGAAGGTGTTAATCAAACGGCAATTAATCCCAAAGCTGGATTGACATTTGGTATCGTATTACGAGCCTTATTGCGACAAGATCCTGATGTGATGATGATAGGTGAGATCCGCGATCATGAAACGGCTGAAATTGCTATTCAAGCAGCACAGACAGGGCACTTAGTCTTATCAACTTTGCACACTAATTCTAGCATTGAAGCCATAACACGGTTAAATCAAATGGGTATTGAAAATTATTTACTTTCATCGAGCCTAAAATTAGTTATCGCTCAGCGACTAGTCAGAAAGCTGTGCCCACACTGTAAGGTTAAGGCAAATGAGCTAATTAGATTGGGTAAAGAGCAAATAGCAAATTATCAAGCTTTGGGTTGCCCAAATTGTATTGGCGGTTATAAAGGGCGAATTGGACTATATGAATTTTTAGTTATTACCCCCGACATTCAAAAGCAAATATTAGCAAACCAAGCTATTTTGCCTTCAAATATGACGTCGTTAAAAATAGCAGGTCAAAATTTAATTAAGCAGGGTATCACAAGCTTAGCGGAGTTAAATCGAGTCTTGGGAGATAAAGCATGAAAAGACTCTACTATTGGTATGATCTAGATTTTAATCAACACAAAATCATCGCTCAATCACAACAACTCGCTAAGCGTCAGTTATTACTGGAAGGTAAAATTGCTATTAAGATTAAAGCAGGCGCTATTATTACTACACGTAGTTTTCACTGTGCTGATTTGCTAATAATTACCAAACAATTAGCTACTATGTTAAAAGCGGGATTATCTATTATTGATACATTACATTTGTTAGTCCAAGAACAACCTAAACCGCATTGGCAATATTTGTTATCTGATATCAAGCAACAAATCGCTAAAGGTGAAGCATTGTCTCATGTACTACACCAACATCATTCGGTGTTTTCTCCTTTATATTGTGAAATTATCGCAGTTGGTGAGTTAACAGGACAACTTGATGAGAGTTTTGAACAGCTAGCATTATTGCTTGAAAAATCAATCAAATTACAAAAAAGTTTTAAAAAAGCAGTGCGTTACCCTCTGTTTTTATTATCGGTTGCGATGATCGTCAGTTTAGTCATGTTGCTATTTGTGTTGCCAAAATTTTCAGATATTTATCAAGATTTCGATGCTCAATTACCTGCTTTTACTCAATGTATTATTGATTTTTCCAACAATTTGCAACAAAGTTGGTTAGTGTGGTGTATAGGATTTATGATCAGTTATTTTTGTTATCAACGCTATTTTAAAATGCGCTATCGACTTCAAATTGAAGCGATGATAATAAAATGCCCTATTGTTGGTAAGGCGGTTCAAACTAGTTGCTTAACCCAGATTTTTCAAACCATTGCTATCACCCAAAAAGCAGGTATACCATTATTAACAGGTTTAGCTGCAACAACGAATATCACTTATTACAGCCTTTATCGTAATAGTATTTTACAGATCATTGCGGGTATTGAACAAGGTTATTCATTTAGTCATGTTTTACACCAGCAATTATATTTTCCTAATTTATGCTCACAATTAATTCACGTCGGTGAAGAGTCAGGCACATTGGATTTAATGCTCGATAAGTTAGCAGCCTATTATCAAGAACAAAATCAAGTCTTAATCGATAATTTATCGCAAGCTTTTGAACCATTATTAATGCTAGTGTTAGCTTTGATTATTGGCTGTTTAATTGTAGCGATGTATTTGCCTATTTTTCAAATGGGCGAGGTGATTCACTAATGCTAATGTTTATGATCATCTGTTTGGGGCTTTGCATGGGTAGTTTTGTTTATGTTTCTTATTGCCGTTATTTGCCATCAATGTCTACATTTCAGTATTTATGTTGTATTAGCGTTCAGCGATCCGCTTGTCCACATTGTCATAATAAACTCGAGTTTTGGCAATTGTTGCCAGTTGTTTCTTGGTTTATCTTAAGAAGTCGTTGTTATAATTGCAATGCCAAGATTTCGTTACGCTATGTTAGTGTCGAATTATTTGTCGCTGGTTTATTTACTATAATCTATGTCGATAAAGGTATGCATTTTCAAAGTTACATCTTAATGTTTCTTGGCTGCTATTTTTTACTGCTGGCGTTGATTGATTTTAAATATTATTTATTACCTGATATGTTTACACAACCGTTGATGTGGGTAGGTGTTATGCTTGCCTATTTTAACATCACAAACCTTGAGTTAGCCGATGCTTTACTGGGCATTTTTTGGGGATATTTATTATTAAAAATACCTGCTACATTATTTTATTTAATCTCTAAAAAAGAGGGATTAGGTGGTGGGGATATCAAACTACTTGCCGCATTGGGAGCTTGGTTACCTTATACATTATTACCCCTGCTGTTATTTTTTGCTTCATCATTGGGGGTTGTGTATTATCTTTTTTTGCGATATGCATTCAATCAAAATCTTACAAAGATTATTCCATTTGGTCCTTTTTTATTAATATCGGGTTATGTGAACTATTATTATTTGTAGGGAAACATCGGCTGGTTTACATTTTATGATTACAATAACCTACTAAAAACTTATAAGGTGCTTTGTCGAAAATCGCTTAACCTTTTTGTCTTTTGAATCGCTAACTATGTGCTGATTATGCTATATCGCCATTTAAAGCACATATCACGCTTTCAGCTTACCCATTCATTTGAGAGCTGGCAGTTTTCGTGAATGTTTGATTGATATAATAGTCATCATACGTTATTCAACAAATAAATATAGTGGAGTCTCAATTAATCACCAAACGGTATAGAATCCTGAATATTTTTTACAAAAAATAGAGCCTAAAATGTAAATAGTTGTGTAAATATCCCATAGCGAGCACACTACTCATGTAGAAAATTACGCAGTCTGCTTTCGTGTTTGATATGCAATTACGTCAGGCTATTTAATTTCTATGAGATCTTTCAGCGTTATAAATGGACGAACAACATAAAACAGTTAGCCCAATTGGTGACGGTGATTTTACTTTATGGATATAAAGACTATATTCCTTGTCTGAGAAGATGTGTGATGCCTATTCATTACAGCCGTTTCTTGAATTACTGTAAATAACACGAGTAATTCCAGCATATTATTGTTACTTGAAATTGTTGTTAAAAAGTTTCAGGAAATCTTACTTTTCAGTCAATTTTTGTTAATCAATATTGTGTTAAAAGTGCATAAAGTTATTATTTTGTTCAAAATATGCAACATATAACCAAAATTGATATTCATAGTAAAAATAGTTATTTTTATAAAAGTGGGAATCACGTTATAGTGTTGATAAAAACAGCGTGTTATGCTGTAAGTTAGTTACCCATTAAGGAATCACTCATGATATCAAATAGTATTAATGATCTAAAAAGTGAAATGATAGCATGGCGTCATCATATTCACGCTCACCCCGAAACGGCTTTTGAAGAAGTCAAAACTACGCAATTTATTATCGAAAAACTGCAATCATTTGGTATTACTCAATTATATACGGATTTTGCGCCAACTGGCGTAGTTGGTGTTATTAAAGGCAATAAAGAAGGGCGATGGATTGCTCTGCGAGCTGATATTGATGCATTAGATATTATTGAAGAGAATAATATCAATTATTGCTCCACTATCTCAGGCAAAATGCATGGCTGTGGTCATGATGGGCATACGGCAATATTATTAGGTACAGCCAAATATCTTAGTGAACATCGTGATTTTTCTGGCACAGTTGTTGTTATTTTTCAACCCGCTGAAGAAAATGAGGGTGGCGCTCAAGTTATGGTTGAAAATGGTTTATTTGATAGGTTTCCTATTGAGGCTGTATATGGTATTCATAATCAACCTAATATGCAGTTAAATCACTTTTACATTAACCACGGTCCAATGATGGCATCATATGATGTATTTGAAATTAAAATAACGGGTATTGGCGCGCATGCAGCAGCTCCTCATTTAGGTAAAGATACTATTTTAACGGCTACTCAGATTGTGAATGGTTTACAGAGTATTGTTAGCCGTAATGCTGATCCACTTAGCTCATTAGTCGTTAGCGTGACGCAAATTCACAGCGGGGATACTTGGAACGTATTACCTCAGCACGCAGTGATTCGCGGAACGGTTAGGGCATTTAGTGCTCAAGTGCAAGATATGGCTGAAAGTCGCATTAAACAAATAGCAACAGGTATTGCCACAACATTTGAAGTCAAAGCCGAAGTCGATTATCAGCGACGTTATCCTGCGACAATCAATCATGCTAAACAAGCCAAAATTGCAATGACAGCCGCTAAAAAAATCGTCGGTGAAGATCACTTGATCATCGATCACAATCCGTCTATGGGGGCTGAAGATTTTGCCTTTATGTTGCAAAAAATTCCCGGCGCTTATGTTTGGTTAGGTGCAGGTAGTGGTGCCAATTTGCATAATCCAGCATTTAATTTTAATGATGAAGTGTTAACAACGGGGGTAAGTTATTTTATAGCAGTTGTTAATCAGGAACTTGCAAGCTAATTTTAAAAGATAGGCATAAAGATAACTGGAATAAGCATTATCTTATTCCAGTTTATTGCTGAAAATAACTAAAAGGTCATTCGACTGTTATCATTTCCATAAACTCTAAATGGGGTATTTAAATCAATCCCATTATTAAGTACAACTTGGACACAAACGCCATTTTTTTCGTCTAATTTTGCAGCGGCTAAGACAATTCCACCTTCTCGCCAGCCACCAGCAAGCTTGTATTCAAGCGTGCTACCAATTTCAGGGAGAACATCACTGGTACCTTTTATTACATACATACCACGAGTATTAGCGCCGCGAAATTGCGCTCTTGCTACCATTTCTTGACCACAATAACAGCCTTTTTCAAAACTGATTGCATCATAAGATTGTAAATTACAGGCTTGCGGTAATAACGTTGCCATATTGTTATCATCAATAATAGGATAGCCTGCTTGTAAATCAAGTTTTAACCACTCATCGCATGGTAGTAAATCATCTTGAATAGGCTCTGGCGTTACCATTATAACGCGCATTTGTGGTAAAGGAAGTTTGATATAGGTAATGTTATTTTCAGTAAAACAGTTGATATTACTTAATTTGTTTACAATTGTTGACGGAATCGCATTACCGACCAACCCAATTATATTCAAATCTTGGACTGGCTCAATAGTTACTTTAGAAAAAACAGCATATTTTGCTAGCTCAGCAATTTGTTTTTTTACAACGCTTTTACGCACGATATAGTAGATATCATCGCCTCGCTGAAATAACAGTAAAGTACTCCACATTCTGCCTTTATTATCACAATGAGCAGCATAGAGTGTTGCCTGTTCAGAAAGCCGATTAATGTCGTTAGTTATTTGCCCTTGCAGAAAAACTCGGTTATCTTGGCCTGAAACTTTAACTAATTGCCAATCAGCAAGGGAAGTTGGTTTAGAAAAAATATTGCTCATATTAGTACCTTTAGGTAATGAAGAATCCTAGTAACATGATGACTAGAAAAACTTAGGCTTTGAGTGTATATAAAAAATAAAAAATTAACAATCAAATCAACTAGCAATATTTAAATAAATAGGGATAGCTTATGAATATTATTCATGATATTGCAAAAATTAATTTTGTTAGCACCTAATTTTGCCTGTAATGTGCTTAGTTAATTGACTTTATTGATTTTGTTTACAAGTTGATGCAAAATGATTCAGAAAATGACAAATCAGTTACATTGGAGGCAACAACCATGGCAAAACTGTCAGGTGCAGAAATGGTTATTCAATCTTTGATTGACCAAGGCGTAAAGCAGATTTTTGGTTATCCCGGTGGTAGTGTTCTTGATATTTATGATGCAATTCACACGTTAGGCGGCATTGAACATATTTTAGTTCGTCATGAACAAGCAGCGGTACATATGGCAGACGGTTATGCTAGAGCAACAGGCGATGTCGGCGTTGTTTTAGTTACCTCAGGCCCTGGAGCAACCAATACAATTACTGGTATTGCAACCGCTTATATGGACTCTGTGCCATTAGTTATATTGTCTGGCCAAGTCGCCAGTAATCTAATTGGTAATGATGCATTCCAAGAATGTGATATGATCGGCATTTCACGCCCCATTGTTAAACATAGTTTTTTAATTCAAGACAGTAAAGATATTCCAGAAACTATCAAAAAAGCGTTTTATATCGCTTCGACTGGACGACCAGGTCCAGTGGTGATTGATTTGCCAAAAGATATTGTTAATCCAGCTAATAAATATCATTATCACTACCCAAAATCTGTCTTAATGCGATCTTATAATCCAACTATTCAAGGACATAAAAAGCAGATCAAAAAAGCATTAACGACGCTATTAGCTGCAAAAAAACCAGTGTTGTTTATTGGTGGTGGTGTAATTGCTGCCGACGCAAGTAGCGAAATTAAAACACTCGCAGTAAAACTCAATCTACCAGTTGCTTCAACGTTGATGGGCATTAGCGCCTTTCCGGGGACCGGCAAACATTACCTTGGCATGATTGGTATGCATGGCGTCTATGAAGCCAATATGGCTATGCATAATGCTGATGTGATTTTTGCAATTGGTGCTCGTTTTGATGATCGAACTACCAACAATGTTGAAAAATATTGCCCAAAAGCCAAGATTATTCATATTGATATTGATCCTACTTCTATTTCTAAAACTATTTTGGCTTCGATCCCTGTGGTGGGTGATGCAAAAGTTGTTCTTGAAACGATGTTGTCAATGTTAGATGAATTAAATACTGCACGTGATCTTGATGCTTTGATTGATTGGTGGAAGCAGATCGAACACTGGCGCGCTCGTCACTGTCTAGCTTATAGTCATGAAGGGCAAAGCATCAAACCACAAGAAGCAATTGAAGTATTATATAAATTGACCAAAGGGGATGCCTTTGTGGCAACCGATGTAGGGCAACACCAAATGTTCACGGCGCTTTATTACCCGTTTGATAAACCACGCCATTTTATTACCTCAGGTGGACTTGGCACGATGGGATTTGGTTTGCCAGCAGCGCTTGGTGTTAAGTTAGCATTTCCTAAAAAAACCGTTGTTTGTGTGACAGGTGACGGTAGTATTCAAATGAATATACAGGAGCTTTCAACGGCTTTGCAATATGGTTTGCCTGTACTAGTTTTAAATTTAAATAACCGTTTTTTAGGCATGGTTAAGCAGTGGCAAGATATGATTTATGCTGGCCGACATTCGAGTTCTTATATGGAGTCCCTTCCTGATTTTGCTAAAATTGCAGAAGCTTATGGCCATGTAGGTATAGTAATAACTAAGCGTGAAGATCTTGAGCCTAAACTTAAACAAGCACTGGAAATTAAAAACCGTTTGGTTTTTGTTGATGTCATGACTGATGCTACTGAACATGTTTACCCAATGCAAGTGCGAGGTGGCGCAATGAACGAAATGTGGCTTAGTAAAACGGAGAGAACCTAATGCGTTATATATTATCAATTTTAACTGAAAACGAACCGGGCGCATTGTCACGAATTATTGGCTTGTTTTCACAGCGGGGTTTTAATATTGAAACAATAACTACCGCACAAACTGAAGACCCAACTATGCATCGTATGACAATCCAAACCACAGGCGATGAGCATGTGCTTGAACAGATCCAAAAACAGTTGCATAAATTGGTTAATGTTTATCGCGTGCATGATTTAACCGAAGGACCACATGTCGAGCGAGAAATCATGCTAGTCAAAGTTGCCGCAAAAGGTGCTGATGCGCGTGACGAAGTAAAACGTTGTGCCGATATTTTTAGGGGATCGATCGTGGATGTCACCGCAACGCATTATATTGTGCAATTATCGGGCACCAGTGAAAAGCTAGACTCATTTTTAGCTTCAATTCGCGAAACATGTAATATTGTTGAAATGGTTCGATCAGGGATCATTGGTTTATCGCGTAGTGAAAGAACAGTCAAATAACTGTATTTTTAGTTAACATATTTAATTAAGGCGCGTTGTGTGCCTTAGTTTAAGCAAAAGAAAGTTTGAAATCGTTCATATAAAAATAATAGGTGTTGTTTATCTAGAATCGATAAACCAGAAAATGCTTTATTTCATTGATATATTAAACAATATTCGTAATTTTCCTCCTCGCCAAAGTATTAGACAATACTCGACGTTACAAATATATTATTTAGGTAATACTGCTTTTCATATTACTTTGGCGATATTGAGCTATTAGCTGAGTGTCGATAAACTTGATCATAATAGATTTAAATATATTCAAGGCGATAATTTTTGCTGTTGCAGCTTTACCAGAATTGATTTACCCCGTCCCTTTATCAAGCGTAATTTATCAATACTTAAGTGGTTAATGATTTCAGCTAACCAAAGATAGGTATTGACAAAGCCTTGTCAACTATCTGTTATTTGAACACTGTACTGGCTTTTTTGAACTTGATGTTTTCCTCTGATTTTTATTTATATTATTGAGATGACTTTTACTTATTTTTTCGATGATAATTTATGTCTATTTTTCGCCATAATTTTTCCAATCACTATAAACAATGTCAGCGTTTTTCCTGCAAATTGCTCAAAATTCATAAAATAAGTTGATAATGCAAATGATAATGGTTATCATTACTATTAATTTTTAGATTTGGTAAAACAATAAACGATAGGAAAAATAATGAAATTCGTTAATCAATTAACCATATTCGGCTTATTGAGTACAGCATCGGTTATTGTTTGTGCTCAGGAAAATATTAAAGATGATACTAATATCGAGACCATGAAAGTTATCGCTAATGTTAAAGATAATAATGATCAGCGGATAAAAAAATCATCAACAGCGACAAAAATGCCTTTTGATATCAAAGATGTTCCGCAAACGATCAATTCAGTGAATCTTGAGCAACAGAAAATTTATGGGCAAAGTGATTTAAATGTAATAGTAAATAAATTGCCTGGAGTTGATACAACATATGATATGCGTGATGAGGGGGTAAAAATTCGCGGTTTTTCGGCAAGCTCTGGTGATATTTATCGTGATGGCGTTCGTGCTAGTGGGCAGGTTAGGCAAAGTACTGCAAATATAGAACGAATAGAAGTATTGAAAGGTCCTGCATCTGTGCTTTATGGACGGGGTTCGGGTGGTGGAATAATTAATATGATTAGTAAACAAGCTAATTTTGATTCACCAACAACCTTAAGCTTACGTGGAGGTTCATGGGATAAATATGGTGGTATGATTGATATTAATCATATTTTACATGATAAACTGGTAATGCGAATGACTATTGATCATCAATCAGATAAAAGTTTTCGTAAAGGGATTAAGCAAAGAGATACAATGGTGTCGCCAAGCCTACTTTATGATAATTTAGAGGGATTTAATTGGTTAGTTCAATACACGCATGATCATTTGTGGCGTAAACCTGATCGGCCGCCAGCTTATTATGATTTACCCAAAGGCGTGTCAACTAAAACGTCTTATGCTCATCCAAATGATTATGTGAAAGATAATTTTAGTTCATTACGCTCTGTTATGGGATTTGCATTTAATCATGATTGGTCAATTAAATTAACGAATTTATACCGCCAAGCAGCTCAAAACTTCGATCACATTTATGCAGGTAGTTATTGCCATTTAAATGGAAAATTGAATAACGGCAAAGCTTGTGTCCATCCGGGGAAGTTGCAATTTCGCCGCGCTTGGCAAGAGACAGCCAATAAAACCTATAGCAATACTGTTGATTTAATGGGAAAATTTAATACGGACAGTATTGTTCATGATATGCTTATTGGTGTGGAATATAACATTGAAAAACGTCAACCAAGATTAGCCTTAACAAGCGCTTATCCTGAGGCCGTTGATCCTTTTCATCCTCATTGGCATTCCCAAAAGCCTCATTACAATAAATTAAATACCAAAACTAACCATAAAGCAACATCGACAGGCTTTTATTGGCAAGATTTAATCAGTTTTACAACACAGTGGAAGTTACTCGCAGGATTACGTTATGACGATTATAAATTTGCATCAGACGATAAATTAAAACACCAAAATCGTTCATATGATGGACACACGTTAAGTCCTCGAGTTGGTTTAATTTGGCAACCTATAGAATCACAGAGTTTTTATGCTTCTTATAGTAAAAATTTTGCACCTTATGGCGGGCGTGGGCTTATTACTATATCTACTGACTCAAAAACAGTTTATGATGATAAACCTCAATATTCACGCCAGTATGAAGTTGGTGTCAAAAGTGATTGGTTAGATGATAAGCTTTCTTCTCAAATAGCCCTTTATGATCTTGAATTATACAACGTCCGTTATCAACCTGATGCTATTAACGATCCTTATAATTGGGCGGTTAAAGGTAGTGATCGTAGCCGAGGCATTGAGTTAAGTGTTATTGGTCAGTTGGCATCAAAATGGTATATAAATAGTGGTATTGGTTATCAACAAGCCAAAGTTCACAAAGATAAAAAAACACCGGCCAACCAAGGAAAATATTTGCCTAATACTGCTAAAAATAGTGGTTATTTAAGCATTCGTTATTTACCTTACGATAATTGGTTTACAGAATTGGAAGTCAATTATAAAGGAGCTATGTATAACGATGATAAAAATCAATTTAAACGTGCTGGTTATAGTGTATGGAATGCTGCGGTTGGTTATCAATCGCCATCCTTTGAGGTAACGTTGGCATTGACTAATTTGTT
>NZ_LZGZ01000086.1:0-1362 GCF_001690515.1 Gilliamella sp. Fer4-1
AACTGAGTATGCCGGAGGATTCAACTTTGCTACAATATATCCTTACGAAAAATATCATTTTGACGAAAAAAAATTAGATGACAATAAGCGATTAAGAATGATTTATACCGCTAATATTATTAATCAGCATCATTTAGAAATTAGTGTAGATAATAATACCACGCTGAAAGATTGGATATTAAGTGATGCAAGTCACGGTACACTTGAAGAATTAAGTGATAAATTGTGGTTATGGCAAGTTCTCGAGAATGAACTTGATAATATCAATTATTTTCTTGGACAATTGGGATTATTAATATCATGGAAATTACCCACACCAGAGCCAGAAAAATCTAAACGCAGGCTACCTTAAAATAGAATAATTGACGGCTAATAAGCAACCGTGCTTATATCAAATCCTTGCATTAAAACAGCGAGGATTTTCCTTATTTACTCTGTAATTTTATTGTCCATTAAAAAATCAAATAAAATCAATATCTTTTCTGAACGATTATTATAAAAAACACAATAACTTTTTAGCCTACCCAAAGGCTGTTTTTGCTATATCAATATGACGCCTTTGATCGCCGAATCAGTAAAACCCAAGACTACCACTGCATCATCATTTAATATTAAAATTGGAAATAGGGAATTATGGGCCGCTCCTAATGGCACTAAACCTATTTTAGAATCTTTAACTAGTAGTAATAAACACATAGGAACTTTTACTACATCAATAAATAGTCAAATTGCTTTAACAGAATTTGAATCAGCCTTAAAAACAGCGCTAAAACAAAATGGAATAGTAACAGACAAAATGATTGTAAATACCCCAAACTTAGTACACAACTCACGTAGAAAATTATGCTGCTTGTTTTAGTGTTTTATACTCAATCGGTGTCATGTTATTTAATGCCTCATGCGGTCTTTCGGTGTTATAAACCGTTAACCATTCTTCAGTTATTCTCCTTGCTTGAGCTAAGTTGTTAAAAAGATATAAATCGAGTACTTCAGTACGATAGGTACGATTAAATCGTTCAATATAGCCATTTTGATAAGGGCTACCGGGCTGGATATAATTAATGGTTATATCATGTGATTTAGCCCAGTTTATAAAGGTTTTTCCTGTAAATTCTGGCCCATTATCGACCCGTATTTTTAATGGATACCCATGATATTCGGCCAGTTTATCCAAATAACGAGTCACTCTACCTGCGGGTAAGCTTACTGCAATATCAATACCTAACGCCTCACGATTAAAGTCATCGATGACATTGAATGTCCTAAAGCGACGTTGATTACGACTACTGTCACTCATAAAATCCATTGACCAACATTCACCTTGTTTATTGGGAGCCAATAACTTTTCTGGCTCCCGAGGTG
>NZ_LZGZ01000087.1:0-536 GCF_001690515.1 Gilliamella sp. Fer4-1
TAAGGGCTACCGGGCTGGATATAATTAATGGTTATATCATGTGATTTAGCCCAGTTTATAAAGGTTTTTCCTGTAAATTCTGGCCCATTATCGACCCGTATTTTTAATGGATACCCATGATATTCGTCCAGTTTATCTAAGTAACGGGTAATCCTTCCTGCGAGTAAGCTTACTGCAATATCAATCCCTAATGCCTCACGATTAAAGTCATCGATGACATTGAATGTTCTAAAGCGACGTTGATTACGACTACTGTCACTCATAAAATCCATTGACCAACATTCACCTTGTTTATTGGGGACTAATAATCTTTCCGGACATCGTGGAGGAATACGTTTTTTACGCTTTACCCTGAGATTAAGCTTTAATTCACAATACACCCGATATACCCGTTTATGATTCCATTGATAGCCGAGCTTTCTGATACGATTAAAACATTTAGGAAAGCCCCAGCGTAAATGCCTATCTGTAATAGCATTCAGCACCGAAACAATCACCGAGTCATCCAGTAACTTAGGTTGATAATAGTAAGCACA
>NZ_LZGZ01000088.1:0-3425 GCF_001690515.1 Gilliamella sp. Fer4-1
ATAGAATTGCGAGAGTTATTATTGGTGTCATTAATAATATCAACGATATCTAATTTACCCACTTCGGCTCTTAAACGGCCATTTAACCGAGCAAGCAATAGGTTTTCAACACTATTACCGCCCGCAATAGTTTCATAGTACCGATTAAAATCAACAATCTTCCATTGTACAAAATAATCAATAACTAAATCTTTATTTTCACGTGTTATAAACTTTTGTTCCTTACCAACATTATCAGAACTATTTGTTGTTTGAATTTTAGAATCAACAACTTTTACATTATCCATCCCAGGGATTTTAAAATGTAATCCAGGATCTGATAATCTTATAATTTTATTAAATCGTAAAACTATACCCCTAGTTCCTTCTTCAATAACATAAGCACTAGAAAAAAACACACCAATTAAAATAAATATTATAGGAATCAATAACTTGCGCATACTTTCTCCTTATCTTCCCATAAATCGCGCAGTTCGCGTACTATTGCTGGTGCTAATGGTATTATTTGTATTACTATTAACCTCTTTTGATAATTCTTGTGTCGTCTGAGGTTGATGTTTTATTGTTTCAGAAGAGAGCACCATATTAGAATTATATTTACTATTTTCATTTAATAACACCGTTGGTTCAGAATGCTTTTCATTTGTATCTTTCAATAGTTGCTCTAGAGGTAATATCATTAAATTTCCGCTTTTATCATTAACCAAAATTTTTTTCGTTTTAGCCAATACTCTTTCCATAGTTTCAATATATAAGCGTTCTTTAGTAATTTCTGGTGCCGCCTTATATTGTGGTAAGATTTTTTCAAAACGAGCGACATCACCAGCAGCTTCAAGTTCTACTTTAACTTTATAAGCATTTGCATCTGCTAGAATTCTTGCAGAACGACCTTCTGCTTGTTGAACTTGCTTAACTTTTTCAGCAACCGCTTTATTTATTTCACGCTTTTTATCTTCTTGAGCATTCATTGCATCGTTAAAAGCTTCTTGTACAGCTTCAGGAGGACGAGCTGATTGGAAATTAAGATCCACTATACTAATTCCCATATCATAATGATTAATCACATTAACCAACTCATCTTTAGTGCGAGTTTCTAATGCGGAACGCCCATCAGTTAAAATATCATCCATACTTGAGCTGCCTACTTCTGTGCGTAAAGCACTATCTGCAGCTTGTTGTAGACTGTCTTTAACATTAGTGACTTTAAATAAATATTTTATAGGATCGTTGATACGATATTGTACATTCATCTCAACAAAGACCAAATTTTGATCTGTTGTTATCATAAACCCATTTACATTAAAATTGTGCGTACCTTGTGTATCAACTTTATACACTTTGTCAATTAATGGTGGACTCCAATTTAATCCAGGTTGAATAATTTCGGGCTGAACTTGACCAAATCGGGTAATAACACCACGTTCGCTTTGATTAATAGTGTAAAACCCATTCCCTCCCCAAATAAGAGCAAGAACAATTATTATAGCACCAACAATTTTCGACGCATCCATCGGTAATTTAATGCCTGATGAACCGTCATTATGGTTACCTGAATTACTTTTCTTTAAGAGGTCTTTAATTTTATCAAATAAATCACCTAATGAATTATTGGGTGTTTTTTTGTTATTGCCTCCCCATGGATCATTATCTTGTCCGTTATTTCCGGGCTGATTCCACGCCATATATTATATGCTCCATTTAACAATTAGTTATTATTTTGCTTATTGATTAAGTATAACAGATCTGGTTCTTGTTTACAGAGGCGATTCCATTCAATAGAGGGAATTCTCACATCTAAATGAAAACTACCATCCTCATTAATAAGTTCATGTTCAACCGCATTTAACTGATATAAACGGCTCCTTAGTTTTGCTAAGCAAGCTGGCAAGCTTAAATGGCAAACTTGAATTTGCTTAGCTAATCTTTCTTTCAAAGCAATAAATAATTGATCTAATCCTAAACCATTTTGTGCAGAAACCCAAACTCGAATTGGCATACCATTTTCATCTCGATCAATACCTGGTTGTTTACCCTCAATTAAATCGATTTTGTTCATAACGAGTAATGTTGGTATTTCGTGAGCATCAATTTCAAGCAAGACTTCATCAACAGCATGCATATTATCCAATAAATTAGGATCCGCTGCGTCAACAACATGTAATAATAAAGTGGCTTCTTGAGTTTCAAGTAGTGTTGCTTTAAAAGCCGCAATAAGATCATGTGGCAAGTGACGAATAAAACCGACCGTATCCGCTAAAACAACTTCACCAACATCATCAACAACGATTCGTCGCAGCGTTGGATCGAGTGTAGCAAATAACTGATTAGCAGCATATACATCAGCCTTTGTTAAAGCATTAAATAGTGTCGATTTTCCGGCATTTGTGTAACCAACTAAAGATATTGTTGATAGATCAGCTTTATTTCTTGATTGGCGATTTTGATTTCGCTGTTTTTCAACTTTAGACAACCTTGATAAAATTAACTGAATACGATGGCGAATCAATCGTCTATCAGTTTCTAATTGAGTTTCACCAGGGCCACGTAAGCCAATACCACCTTTTTGCCGTTCTAGATGAGTCCAACCTCGCACTAATCGTGTCGAAAGATGTTGTAACTGGGCTAGCTCAACTTGCAATTTACCTTCATGCGTTCTAGCTCGTTGGGCAAAAATATCAAGAATCAATCCTGTTCTATCCACAACTCGGCATTTACATAGTTGTTCTAAGTTACGCTCTTGAGAAGGTGTTAAAGTATGATTGACTAAAATAACAGAAGCACCAAGTTGTTTAACTTTTTCAGCTATTTCTTGTGCTTTACCTTCACCAATGAAATATTTGGCTTGCGGCGATTTTCTTGAGGTCGTCACAATATCGAGAATCTCTATTCGAGCAGAAGAAACTAATACTTCAAACTCTTTAAGATCCTCAATATTGCTTTCTTGAGGGAAAAATACATGGACTAATAAGGCAGTCTCACCGCCTTTATATCGCTCAAACAATCAGAATCTCCACTGAAATATCAGCTTTCACTTCCCTCTTCAGGCTGAGATACAAGTCCAGAAATAGGTCTAGAAGGTACGACCGTCGAAATGGCATGTTTATATACCATTTGGCTTACAGTATTTTTTAGCAAAATAACAAACTGATCGAATGATTCAATTTGCCCTTGTAACTTAATACCATTAACTAAATAGATTGATACAGGAATATGCTCTCGACGAAGCAAATTTAAATAAGGATCTTGTAATGACTGCCCTTTTGACATAAGTTTATCCTTTAAAAAGTAATTATATGAAGATAAAATAAATACACTTATAAATAATCAATGTATTTTTACATACTATTTCAGATACATCTAGTATCTACCAAAATAACATAAAAAGCACTTCTCTTGAACCAATCATATAAAATTTATGCACAAAT
>NZ_LZGZ01000089.1:0-6881 GCF_001690515.1 Gilliamella sp. Fer4-1
GTATGTTTATTAGACAATGGTATATAATGCCAGTCCCTTTCTTTACTCTTATATCAACACTATGAATCAATTACTTATTACTGTTTGTTTACTGACTTTTAGTAATGTTTTTATGACTTTTGCGTGGTATGGGCATTTGCGGTTTTTACATAACCAAGTTTGGCTAGTGGCGGTGTTTGCTAGCTGGGGGATTGCGTTATTTGAGTATTTATTGCAAGTGCCTGCTAATCGCATTGGTTTTCAGGTTGCCAGCGCAAGTCAATTAAAGATTATTCAGGAAGTAATTAGTTTGTCTGTTTTTATCCCTTTTTCAATTTATATTTTAAAAGAGCCATTTAAGACAGACTATATTTGGGCGGGTTTGTGTCTTTTAGGTGCAGTATTTTTTATGTTCCGCGATAAGATTTTTGCTTAAATTCATTCTAGAACCGTGATAAATATTGAGCATATTTGTCACGGTAATGATCTAAATTAGCCTTTCAAATATTCCACTGTAAATATAATTGTGATGACTATCACATTAAAAATACTCAATCTTTATTAATATGTTGCTGTATTTTATTGTTGAACAGCTATTGATATCTTGCTGACCGTGTTATTGTTTCATACAAAATGATTAATTGGATGTTATTTAAGCGTTTTTTGTTTCGATAACATGTTTTGATAGTTATCCCTTATTTGTATAAGGAGAAGTATATGCAAAAAAAAATTTTTTGTTCGTTATTTGTTGCTTCTTTAATATGTTCAAATGTTTTTGCTTCTGGGGGAAAAGATGTAACAACAGATCCTAATGATTTTTTCCTTAAAGAAGAACAAGCACCTAATAGCTTGCTGCTTTTGCCACCGCCTCCTACTTTTGACAGCATTGATTTTTTACGCGATAAAGCAATGTACGATTGGGGTAAGTCTGTTCGTAATACAGAACGTGGAAAACAGGCCTATTTAGATGCTGATTCAAGTAAAGATAATATCACTAAGCAATTTTCACCATCTTTTGGTTTTGAAATTTCTGATAAGAAAACGCCAGAAATTTACAAATTAGTTACTACAATGAAAGAAGATGCCGGGGATTTGGCAACGCGCTCAGCTAAAAACCATTATAACCGTATTCGACCGTTTTCATTTTTCCATGAACCAACCTGTCGCCCAGATGATGAAAAAGCGCTATCGACCAATGGATCCTATCCCTCTGGTCATACAACAATGGGGTTTGCTATTTCACTTGTGTTAGCAGAGATAAATCCAGCGCGTCAAAATGAAATTTTAAAACGAGGTTATGAGATTGGCGAAAGCCGCGTTATTTGCGGCTATCATTGGCAAAGTGATGTTGATGCTGCTAAGGTGATGGCAGCTGCGGTGGTTGCTCAATTACATACGAATACCGCTTTTAATCAACAATTAACGAAGGCAAAAGCCGAGTTCCGCCATTTAAAATAAGGGTGATAATGGGCAGTTATTGCGCAGCTGATCATGGCGATGTGATGCCAAATTAATTATAAAATATCAATAGCATTGGCTGTTGTTGACAGCCAAGCTTATTCTTTATTATAGCGCCTTAAAGGAAATATCCGGTAAAATTGCTTCGCCTTGCCAATATAACTCACTGGCAATACGCCCGGCAATTTGGCAATAAAGCTGGGTAAATTCGCTATCAGGATGGCTAATAACAGTAGGTTGCCCTGTATCGAGATCTTGGCGTAACATTTTATGGAGTGGCATTTTCCCGAGTAATTTTGTTTGATATTGCTCAGCTAAACGCTGTGCTCCACCTTCGCCAAAAATGGCTTCGTGATGACCACAATTTTCGCAAATGTGGTAACTCATGTTTTCAATAATGCCTAGTGTAGGGATGTTGACTTTATTAAACATGGTCATGCCTTTTTGGGCATCAATTAATGCTATGTCTTGTGGTGTACTGACAATGATTGCTGCCGTTACTGGAATGCTTTGTGCTAGGGTTAATTGGATGTCCCCAGTACCCGGAGGCATATCAATAACCAAATAATCAAGCTCAGGCCATAATGTATCTTGTAATATTTGCAGTAATGCCTTGCTTGCCATTGGTCCACGCCATACCATGGCGCTATCTGGATCGACTAAATAACCAATAGAGTTACTGGCTAATCCGTGTGCCATAATTGGGGTCATGTGTTTATTGTCAGGTGTTAACGGTTGCTGTTTTTCTGTGCCTAACATGGTTGGAATTGAAGGGCCATAAATATCTGCATCTAAAATACCTACTTTGGCGCCTTGTTTTTGTAAAGCTAGTGCAAGATTGACGGCTGTTGATGATTTACCCACGCCACCTTTGCCTGAACTTATGGCGATAATATTTTTTATATTATTAATGGCATGTTGGTCATTAGCGCGCCTTAATGTCGCTATTGGGTATTCAATATGCCAGTCAACTTCGTTAATGTTGTTAAGCTTGAGTAATTCAGGAGTGGATTTTTTTTTCAATTCCTCAAAAGCGGTTTGCCAAACAAAGGGCATAGCTAAAGTGATAGATAAACAATGATTAACTATTTCACATTTTTTTAGTGCTTTAAGTTCAAGTAAATTTTTTTGTAAAGTTGGATGCGTAAAATTTTCAAGAATTTTTTTGACTTCAATGTTCATTATGGCTATCTCTTTATGTATCGACATTTAGGCCCATTTCACTTTCAATCAATTCTCCTTAAGAGGGTAAAACATCGTAAATGGTGGGACACCATCAAGCACATTATTTTCATCCTCAAAAAAAATCATTGCTTACTTGCTTACAAAGCGCAATCGAGTATAGAAATTTAATCAAATTATGGCATAAATCTAGCGATAATCCCACGATTGATGTACTATTTCTGCTATTATATAAAAAGGGACAATAAATTAATATGACAACTCAACGCAAAATATTGGTGACTTGTGCACTTCCTTATGCCAATGGTTCAATTCATTTAGGGCACATGCTTGAACATATTCAAGCTGATGTGTGGGTACGCTATCAACGCATGCGTGATAATGAAATTTATTTTATTTGTGCTGATGATGCGCATGGTACGCCAATTATGCTTAAGGCTCAACAATTAGGTATCACGCCAGAGCAAATGATCAGTGAAGTAAAAACTGAACATCAACGTGATTTTGCTGGGTTCCATATTAGTTATGATAATTACCACTCAACACATAGTCCTGAAAATCGCGAAATATCAGAGCAGATTTATCAGCGTTTAAAGGCTAATGGTTACATTAAAACTAAAATCATTTCACAGTTGTTCGATCCTGAAAAACAGATGTTTTTGCCCGATCGTTTTGTAAAAGGCACTTGTCCACGTTGCAAAGCACCAGATCAGTATGGTGATAACTGTGAAGTTTGTAGTGCAACTTATAACCCGATTGATTTAATTAATCCTAAGTCTGTTGTTTCGGGAGCCACCCCCATTATGAAAGAATCAGAGCACTTCTTTTTTAATCTGCCTGCTTTCTCAAATATGTTGCAAGCGTGGATCCGTTCTGGGACGTTGCAAGATCAAGTCGCTAATAAAATGCAAGAATGGTTTGAAGCTGGCTTGCAACCATGGGATATTAGCCGTGACGCGCCTTATTTTGGTTTTGAAATCCCAGATACGCCAGGTAAATATTTTTATGTTTGGTTAGATGCACCCATTGGTTATATGGGATCTTTTTTAAATTACTGCAATAAACAAAATAAACCCATTTTTGACGAATTTTGGAATAAAGATTCCAGTACAGAGCTTTACCATTTTATTGGTAAAGATATTGTTTACTTCCACAGCTTATTTTGGCCTGCAATGCTTGAAGGTAGCCAATATCGCAAACCATCGAATATTTTTGTTCATGGCTATGTGACCGTTGATGGCGCTAAAATGTCTAAATCACGCGGTACGTTTATTCAAGCAAGCACCTATTTAAAACATTTAGATCCCGATTGTTTACGTTACTATTACGCTGCTAAATTATCACCGCATATTGATGATATTGATTTAAACCTTGAAGATTTTGTGCAACGTGTGAATAGTGATTTAGTTAATAAAGTGGTCAATATTGCTTCACGTTCGGCTGGATTTATTTATAAACGTTTTGAGGGCAAATTATCGGATAAAGTGGCAGAGCCAGCGCTTTATGGATTATTTGTGGAAAAAGCGAAAGTGATTGCCGATTTCTTTGAACAACGCGAATCAGGTAAAGCCATTCGTGAGATCATGGCGCTTGCCGATGAAGCGAATCGTTATATTGACGAAAAAGCACCGTGGGTTGTTGCTAAGCAAGAAGGGCAAGATCAAGCATTGCAAGATATTTGCTCAATGGGGATTCACTTATTCCGCATTTTAATGACCTATTTAAAACCGATTGTACCGTCATTAGCTGAACGAACTGAGGCATTTTTAAATAGTAAATTAGAATGGAATACCATTGGGGATGCGTTAACAAACCACAAGATTAATCAATTTAAAGCGTTATTTAACCGTATTGATATGGACAAAGTCACAGCCATGATTGAAGAAACTAAACAACAAGCTGCCTTAGCAACACCAGCTAAAACCCAAGTTGCCGAACCTATCGCTGAAACAATTAATTTTGGCGATTTTGCTAAAGTCGACATGCGAGTTGCTTTAATTAAACACGCCAGTTTTGTTGAAGGATCAGATAAATTACTTCAACTAACGCTTGATATTGGTGATGAAACGCGTAATGTGTTTTCTGGCATTAAGCAATTCTATCCAGATCCTCAAGTGCTGATAGGTCGTTTAACTATTATGATTGCAAATTTAGCACCTCGCAAAATGCGTTTTGGTGTTTCAGAAGGCATGGTGCTTTGCGCTAGTGGTAAGGATGATAGTGAGGGTGTTTATCTTTTATCTCCAGATAGTGGCGCTAAGCCAGGGATGCGAATTTCGTAATTGATATCTTTATTATAAATAACTGCATCTTAACAAGTTAATATACTTGTTAAGATGTTTCAGGAAATTATGCGTTTCAGTATAAAATTTGCTTATTTGATAAATAATTGTAGCGTTTGTTTTTTAGAGTTGTTTTTCTATTATAAGTGTTTAGCTAACCAACTATCATGTAACCACTTTTGAGTTTGCCTTCCTGCTCGAATAAAATCCCAGTCAATATCTCTTTCAAAAACCATTACTGTTTGATCAGGTCCTATAATAGTCCAAAAATAGAGGCCAGTATTTAAATCACGGCATTTGACTTTCATTCCTGTTAGTGTGTTTTTTTGCCATCAACAATAATAGTTTCGTTATGGGTATTGATCCAATTATTATTATAGTTTTCTAATAAATCTGGTGCATAGTCTTTAAGAAAATTTAGAGTAATTTGTAATGCGATTTCTTTGGAAACTTGTTGGCTAGAAGACTGATATTTAGGTAGTAATCTTACTAATCCTTGTAAATTTTTAGTAGTATCATTTATTAATAATGAAACATGTTGTTGTTCAAGATGTATGCTTTCATTGGGTTCAAAACGATAAAGAGTGACAGGCTGTTTATTGTGGAGTCCTTGTTTAGTTAATACAAAATTAAAATCGCGTTCTGCATTTTGTAATAACTTTTGAAAATTTGGTTCAAGTATGTTTTTTGCTTGTTGTATTTGCGTTGAGTTCATAGTGGGTTCCTTTATTGTACTCATTTCTTCGGCATAACAAATTGAATTTAAAAAACTTGTTATAATTATTAAGCTAATAAATATTTTTTTCATTATAAAAACCTTAATGGTAATTTCTTTTATTTAACATTAGTTGCAATGCACAAATAAATAGGAAAAGGGTGACAAGTAAAATTAAAGTATTTGTTTCAAAAATGGTTGGTAAAAAGGCGCCTACACTCGCACCAATAAATAAAACACAGGTGTATAGCGATATGGCAATGCCACGACTTTCAGCTTCAGATTCGATTGTAATACATGTAATCATTGATGGAATGGCATAGGCTAGTCCAAAAATAAATATAAAATGGATAATAAATAAAAAACTAACAAAATTTAATTGGTCATTAATATAAAAACAGTGAATTAATAACGAAATGCTCATTAGGCATAATGCCATGAATAATACGTATAATGGTTTGATTAGCTTAAATATATAACCAGCTGTTAGACTAAATAATATAGCAATAATGCTTATATTACGTAGTGTTGGTACATAAATGATTAATGAGCTATGGTGTAATATTGAATAAAGACTAACGAAACTAAGTAAAACAAAGAGCGAACAACAATAGATAGGAAATAATTTTTTATTAAACAAAATATTGGGAAGTTTACTAAAAATTGAAGTTATTGTTGTTTTTTGGGGTGTTGGTTTTTTTCTATTGCTTTTTGAACTGTTGAAATAAAAGCATACAGCGCCTAATGCGTAAATAATACCTAAAAACCACATAGACTTATGCAGTGAATCAACAATCATTATTGAACCAAACCATTGCCCAATGGTTGTTGCGAGTAGAAACGCACAACTAATAATTGAGATTGCTTTAGATTTTGTTGCATCAGCAAGGTTGACCGAAATCCACGCTAATGCAACAGGTGGAAATGAGGCTGCACAAAAGCCTTGGATGGAACGTGCTAGCAATAATAAATAATAACCACTTATCAATGGAATAATAAAAGTGATTAATGCTAAAAGTAGTAAGCCTATTGCTAAAGTAAAATCTTTGCCTATTTTATCCGATAAAATTCCCCAAATAATTAGTCCAATCGCGTAAAAAATACCAAACACACTTGTCAATAAGCTGACATTACTTGGTGTGCTACCTTTGATAAAAATTAGTAAATTTTCTGGAATGGGTAAAAAAATGTATAGAAGGGTAACAACAGCAAGTGCTATAAAAGGAATTAATGTTGTTCCTACGATTAACTTATATTTCATTGAT
>NZ_LZGZ01000090.1:0-14801 GCF_001690515.1 Gilliamella sp. Fer4-1
TTTCCTCTCGCTTAATTACTAATATTTTTTGCTTAATGAAACTGATACAATAACTTGGTTCATTATTATTTTTTGTTATATTGGCTAAGGAAATATTATGTCTATCAAAAAATTAGTATTTGTTGGTGTTGTAATGTTAGCAACTTTGCTTTTAGGTGCGTGTAGTAGCGATAAATATCAACCGACTGCTGCTGGTCGCCAAGTTCAATTTATTGATACTAAGCCTGCAGATTCTTGCCAGTTTTTGGGGAAAATAGAGGGACGTCGTAGCAGTTTCTTTTCTGGACTTAAAACACATAGTGAACTTATTCGCGATGCGGCATCAGACCTTATGAACAAAGCTGCTACGATGGGTGGTAATGTGATTTATAATGCGCAAGATACTTCTATGCAATATATTTCGGATATTGCACCAACAGATGCAGTTATGGTTGGTGAAGTATATAGTTGCAAATAAGCTAGCTAATTAAAAAGGGAGGTCCTACCTTTCCTTTTTAATTGGCGTCACTACTTATATAGCTTTCAGCTATTTTGTTTTTCAAATTGCTGCATAAAGTCAATTAAATAATTCACCCCTTCTTGATCCATAGCGTTATAAATTGATGCACGCATTCCTCCAGCAATTCGATGCCCTTTAATACCAATAATGTTAGCTTGGCTTGCTTCGCTTACAAATTTTTTATCTAGCTCTTCATTTGGTGATAAAAAAGTGACATTCATAATTGATCTGTTAACGGTTGCAACCGTATTTCGGTAAAAATTAGATTGGTCGATATATTGGTATAGCGATTGCGCTTTGACTTGGTTACGTTGCTGCATCGCTTTTAGTCCGCCAAGTTTTTTTATCCATTTAAACACTAAACCCGACAGGTACCATGCAAAGGTAGGTGGTGTATTAAACATAGAATCGTTATCCATTAAAATTTTGTAATCTAATATTGATGGTAACATTTTTTGTGCATGACCGATTAGATCTTCACGCACAATAACAATAGTAATACCTGATGGACCAATATTTTTTTGGGCACCCGCATAAATGATGCCATATCGGCTTATATCAATTGGTTGTGATAATATGCATGATGATAGATCGGCAACGACTGTTTTATTACCAAAATTAGGCTCTTCAAAAATTTCAATACCATCAATTGTTTCGTTAGGACAATAATGTACATAAGCAGAATCATCATTTAATTGCCATTCTGACATAGGTTTGATAGCGGTTAATCCATTTTGCTTTATGACCACATTTTGCTCGTGAATTTGGCAATATTTACTGGCTTCTTTGGCAGCACACTGGCTCCAATAACCGCTATTGATATAGTCTGCATTGGTTTTATTGCCTAAAATATTTAATGGCACTGCGGCAAATTGTGCTCTAGCACCACCTTGGCAATAGAGAATTTTGTAATTATTAGGGATATCTAATATTTCACGCAGGTCGTTAGAAGCTTCAACAGCACAGGCATCAAAATCTTTACCTCTATGGCTCAATTCCATCACCGATGCACCTGTATTATGCCAATTCAATAACTCAGCTTGAACTTGTTTTAATACATCTGCAGGTAATTTTGCTGGACCTGCACTAAAGTTATAACTTTTATTCATAACAATTCACTTTAATCCATTCAAAAAAGAATTCTATTTTTACACCGACTTAACAGATATACAATCAAATTTTTTAAGAAAAAGATGCATAAGTCTATACCTTTTGGCTATTTTATTCCTGTAATCAAAAGCTATTGCTTTACATAGCATTATTGATTTAATTGGTATAAAAATACCGGCAAATGCCGGCATAGTTATGAAGAAGAGTGAAAAGACTAGGATAATTGTTGCTTTGCATTTTTAATTGCTAATTTGACTTGTTGTGGTGAAACCCCTCCTTTAGCGCAACGTTTGGCTAAGCATGATTCTAACGATAATATTGAATAAACGTCATTACCAATAACAGGGCTAAATTTCTGTAATTCCTCAAGCGAGAGCTCTTCAAGTGCCTTTTTCTTGGTGATTGCATCAATTACTGCTTCACCAACAATATGATGTGCTTCCCGAAATGGTATACCTTTGGCAACTAAATAATCAGCAAGTTCGGTCGCATTGGAATAACCTTGTTTAGCCGCTTCTTGGCAGTTTGCATAGTTAATTTTAATATCTTCTAATACTAATATGGCAATATCTAAACATTCATGCCAAGTATCCAGTGCATCAAATAGATGTTCTTTATCTTCTTGTAGATCTTTATTATAAGCAAGCGGTAAACCTTTCAAGGTCATAAGCGCTCCAGTTAATGCGCCAGTCACTCGACCTACTTTGCCACGAATTAGTTCTAATGCATCGGGATTCTTTTTTTGTGGCATAAGTGACGAGCCCGAAGTAACGCGATCAGATAATTCAACAAAGTTAGATTCACCACTGTTGAAAATGATAAGATCTTCAGCAAAACGTGATAGATGCACCATACCAATTGAAGCATTATTTAATAGCTCAAGAATGTGATCTCGATCAGACACCGAATCTAAACTATTATTTGTTGCTACCGAAAAACCTAACCAATTTGCTAATTGATCGCGATCCATGGGATAAGCAGTTCCAGCCAATGCACCTGTCCCTAATGGGCTTACATCTAAGCGTTTTAAAGTATCTTGTAAACGACTAACATCACGGGTGAGCATTTCAAAATAAGCTAAACACCAATGTGCAAATGTGATTGGTTGTGCTCGCTGTAGATGGGTATAACCAGGCATAACGGCATTTTGATGTTGTTTTGCAGTTGTAACAAGAGATTGTCGCAATTGATTAATGGTATTAATTAAATAAGGAATTTGATCTTTACACCATAGTTTTAGGTCAGTGGCTGATTGATCGTTGCGACTTCGACCTGTATGCAATTTTTTACCCAAATCACCAATTTTTTCGATCAGTTTTTGCTCCACCCAACTGTGTATATCTTCAGCATCACTTTGTAAAATCTGATTGGGATCTTGTTGTACCAAAACCAGTAATTCGTTCAAAGCTTTTTCTAACTTTTTTTGCTCATCATAAGATATAACGTTAACAGTCACCAATGCTTTCGACCAAGCAATTGAACCAATGATATCTTGCTCTGCAAGACGATAGTCAAAGCGCAATGAATCATTAAAATGCTTAAATTGTTGATCTGCCGCTTGGCTAAAACGCCCACCCCATAATGCCATAATTACCTCTATATTATTTTTAATAACTAGTTAAACAAGTACAATTTTATCTAAAATAACAACATACAAACATTAGCCTGTATATTGTTGTTATTTTATTTGTGATATCGGAAATCACTTTTTTACTTTTGTTGCTATGTTTTACTCACCGGTTCCGCTGTTTTAATAGATTTAGCTGATTTGGTCTTTTGAGCTGGTTGTTTTTTCTTATCTTCATTTAAAGCTCGTATACGTGAGGATAACGAGAATAGACGAATAAAGCCACCTGCATGGCTGTGATCATAAACTTCATCTTCTCCAAATGTTGCAAACTCTTCATTATATAGACTATTCGGCGATTTTTTTTGTACTGCTGTTGCATTACCTTTATAAAGTTTAACAACAACTTCGCCTGTCATGTCTTGTGCTAATACTTCAGCGGCCGCTTGAATTGAACGTCGATATGGAGCAAACCAACGACCATCATAAACAACATAGGCCATTTCAATTCCGAGTTGTTCGCGCCATTTAAAGCTGTCACGGTCTAAGATTAATTGCTCTAAACCACGTAATGCTATCATCATTATTGTGCCGCCTGGAGTTTCATAGCAACCACGTGATTTAATACCAACTAGGCGATTTTCAATAATATCTACGCGACCAACACCATGTTTTGCACCAATTTTATTCAGTGTTGCCACGCAGTTGTAAGGCGATAATTTTTTGCCATTTACCGACACTACTTCACCTTTTTCTATTCCAATAGTAACCAGTTCTGGTTTATCTGGCGCATCTTCGGGCGAAACAGTCCAAGCCCAGCAATCAGCATTAGCTTGGTTCCAAGTACTTTCTAGCACACCGCCTTCAGTCGAGATATGCCATGCATTTTCGTCACGGCTATAAATTTTTTCAACCGTTGCCGTGGTTGGGATTTTACGAACTTTTAAATAATCAATTAATGCTTCACGTGAACGTAGATCCCATTCACGCCAAGGTGCAATGACTTTTAGTTGTGGTGCAAGTGCGGTGTAAGTTGTTTCAAAGCGTACTTGGTCATTACCTTTACCTGTTGCACCATGACATAGTGTATCTGCACCAACTTCTAATGCATATTCTACTTGTGCTTTTGCAATAATTGGACGAGCCATCGAGGTACCAAGATAATAAGTGCCTTCATATAAGGCGCCTGTTTTCAAAACAGGGTATACATAGTCTTTAACAAATTCTTCTCGTAAATCAACCACTTTACAAGCCACAGCCCCCGAGGCTTTAGCTTTCTTTTCGACATCTTTTAATTCTTTGGGATCTTGACCTACATTAGCAACAAAAGCGTAAACTTCACATCCGCCATAGTTTTCTTTTAACCAAGGAATAATTGCTGATGTATCCAAACCACCTGAATAAGCTAATACAACCTTTTTTGTTCCACTTTTTTTCATGTTACACCCTTTCCAAATTAACTTACGATAAATAAATGCGTTAAAGATATATACTTTTATATTTGCATTGATGATAACTAGCCTAATACAAATACTTATTATTTAAGCAATAATTTTTGTACCCGTTGCTCCTGATATTCCATTAAATAATTTAATAAGTTGATCGGACTCTTTCCAACTGGCAATTACAATCGGCTGCCCCAGTTCTTTAACTGCTTCAAAAGCCGAATTCACTTTTACCACCATACCATCGGTAATAATACCTTTAGCGATCAATTGATTCGCCTGCGATTGTGTTAAAGACTCAATCCGTTGCTTATTTTCGTCAAACACGCCAACGACATCAGACAACAATATTAAGTCTGCACCTAAAGTTTTAGCGAGCGCTACCGCAGCATGATCGGCATTAACATTCATCATTTGCCCACTTTCGGTGATGCCAATTGAGCTAACAATTGGCAAATAACCTGCATTAACAAGTAAATTTATTAATGTAGGATCGCCTGCTTGAGCTTCGCCAACATAACCTAGCTCTTCTGAAATTTGTTTGACTTTAACACTATTACCATCAGCAAGGCAGAGCCCAACACTTGGTATTTGATGTTTTTTAGCCTCAGACAATAATTTGGTGTTTGCGCTACCAGCAAGGCTTCCTACAATAACATCAATTTGATCAGCTGGCGTTACACGTAGCCCATTTCGGCGTACTACGGGTAAAGAAAGCCTATCCATTAATGAATCAACTACCGTACCACCGCCATGAACAATAATTAAAGATCGTTGATAATTCTTTTTATATTCACTAATAACAACAAATAATTGGCTTAAGGCATCTTTGTTATCAAGTAATACGCCACCAAGTTTTATAATTAATGGTCTCATTTTAGTTTCCTAGTAATTTAACTTATTGTTAAGATGTTCAAAATTTAAAATAGAAATTAGTCCATTTTTATAATAATGCGGTTGTTTCATCAAAACCATACCGAATGTTCATGCACTGTACAGCCTGCGTTGCTGCGCCTTTTAATAAGTTATCCTCAACAGAAATTAAGATTAAATGACGATCTTTTAATACAAAGCCAATATCGCAATAAGGCAAACCAACAACAGATTTTAATGCAGGCCAATCTTTTTGATACACTCGAATTAAAGGTTTATTTTGGTAATATTTATTTAAAGCAGCAAGAATATCTTGTGATGTTACACCCGCTTTTACTCGGCAAGTGATTGTGGCGTGGATACCTTGTTTAAAACTACCTAAATGCGGTGTAAAAATAACTTCTTGCCCTAAATGCGTTGCAATTTCGGGCTGATGGCGATGAGTAAATACCCCATAAGCATGTAAACTTACTTCGCAAAATAAATTATTATGTGAAGGCTTTCGGCCTGCGCCACTCACACCACTTACAGCATTAATTACCGGCCATTGTGAATTATCCAATAAACTCTCTTCGATTAACGGTTTTAGTGGTAATTGCGAAGCGGTAGGATAGCACCCAGGCACAGCAATAAGCTGTGCATGTTTGATCTGCTCAGCATTCCACTCAGCTAAACCATAAACAGCTTTATCTAACCATTTAGGGTGTTGGTGCGTGAAACCATAGTAATCGCTATAAAAAGTAGCACAATTCACCCTAAATGCGCCTGACAAATCAAATACAGTGCAACCATGCTCTAAAAAGTAAGGAGCAATATTGTGACTAACGGTATGTTCGGTGGCTAAAAAAACAATATCAACATCATTGATATAAGCAGAATAATCAGACGTGGCTATAAGTGGCAGATCAATAACCCCTTTTAGCTGAGGATGTAGCTCATAATCAGAAATCAGCCTGCCACCATCTTGACTATTTTCCGACACAATTAAAGCGGTAAGTTCGACATGGGGATGCTTGTGCAAATAATAAGCTAATTTTGCGCCCGCATACCCGCTTGCACCGATAACAATTGCCTTTAACATATTAATCCTTATTAATTCTTACGCAATAATTGTGCATATAGTAAGCCATTCAAAAGACTAACACAAGCACAAAATGAATTTTTATTCACTTTTTATGAATTTAATTTCATTATTTCTATCAGAATTGATTTTAAGATAAGGCTTAAATGCTAAAACATTTTTTGCAAAAATAAGGTACAAACAAATAATGTTAATACCTACCAATAACGATCGGTAGGTATTTAATGAGCTATATTATTTTAAAAAACTTGCTGATTTTAATATTGCTATCAATAATTCCCAATAACGATAAACACTTTGGATATTGACTTTCTCATCTGGGGAATGTGGTGAAACAATTGTTGGTCCAATTGAGATCATATCCATATTTGGATAACTTTGTTTAAATAGACCACATTCCAGCCCTGCATGTATCACCATTATTTTTGCCTGCTGAGAAAAAATTTCGTGATATTTACCTTTTGCAAGTTTAAGTAATTGCGAATCTAAATTGGGTTCCCAACCCGAATAGCCACCACTGATTTCGTAATTAGCATTAATAAGTTGGCTAAACGATACCAAGGTTGATACAACAGCATCTTTTGCACTATCCACTTGAGAGCGAATCAAAAAATGGGCATTAAATTGGTTGTCTTCGATACTGACTATACCTAAATTAAGTGATGTTTCAACCACACCATGAAGCTGATCGCTCATTCTAATCACACCATTAGGTGCGGTATTGAGATAGTTTATAATCTTATTTTGATGTTCAGCTGTTAATACCCTTTTGACTTTATTAGATTCAACTTCAGATAATGTTATTTCAATAGTGGGTTCTACATGGCCTAATTCGTTGTGTAAAATAGTTTGATATTGTTTAACAATGGCTTCTAATTTAGGTAGATCTTGTTTATTTAAAGTGATTTCAATAAAAGCTTCTCTTGGAATAGCGTTACGTAGTGAGCCACCTTTTATGTCGGCTAATCTAAATGGGATATCTTGTACATACTGCGCTAAAAAGCGAGCCATTAATTTGATTGCATTACCACGCCCAAGGTGAATATCACAACCAGAATGCCCACCTTTTAGTCCTTTTAGTGAAATGCTTATATAACAATCATGCTTTTCAGGTATTACCGCATAGGTCACAGCAAAAGTTGTGGAAAAATCAACACCTCCAGCACAGCCCGTAAATATTTCCCCCTCATCTTCAGAATCAGTGTTAATCAAATAACGGCTCTTTAACCAATTAGGTTGTAAACCAAAAGCACCGTGCATACCTGTTTCTTCTGAGGTCGTTATTAATACTTCAATCGGCCCATGTTCAACAGCCGGATCAATTAACACAGCTAGCGCAGATGCTAAGCCGACACCATTATCTGCACCTAACGTGGTACCTTTGGCTTTTACCCATTCACCATCAACATAAGCTTGAATTGGATCAGTGAAAAAATCGTGCACAGTACCTTCATTTTTTTGTGGCACCATATCCATATGAGCTTGCAAAGCAATCGATGGACACTGTTCCATTCCTTTGCTTGCTGGTTTAGTGAGTAAAATGTTACCTACTTTATCAAGCTTGCAGTCGATATGATGCGTATTAGCAAAATCGACAATGTATTTAGTTATCATTTGTTCATGATGAGATGGATGCGGTATTTTACAAATATCATTAAAAATCTGCCAAACAAATTTGGGTGCTAAAGTAGAAAGCATGATATAACCTCAAAATTAATTAAGTTAGTATTAAATTAAGGAGTGGTTTTTTTTAACTAATCACTCTATAATAAGGTGCAATTTTACATCTATTTTTAGTTCATGAATATTTATTTATTCACACATTCGATTAAAATTGCAGGTTACTCATGTCAACAGAACAAACTTTATTAACAGAAGAAGAAATCCAAGCCAAAAAACAACACAAAGCAGAACTTATTGCTGAAAAGAAAAAATTCACCGTTACCTGGGAAATGTTGCAATCCTACGGACGTCAACTATCAGAACGTTTATTACCTGCTAATCAATGGAAAGGTATCATTGCCGTTAGCCGTGGTGGTTTAGTCCCTGCCGCTATTTTAGCTCGAGAACTTAGTATTCGTTATGTCGATACTGTTTGCATTTCAAGTTATGATCACGATCATCAACGCGAAAAACTGATCCTAAAGCAAGCCAATGGTGATGGCGAAGGCTTTATTGTCGTTGATGATTTAGTCGATACGGGCAACACTGCTCACACTATTCGTGAAATGTATCCAAAAGCTCACTTTGTTACTATTTTTGCAAAACCAGCAGGTAAACCACTTGTTGATGATTATGTTGTAGATATTGCTCAAGACACTTGGATCGAACAACCTTGGGATACAGGTGTTATGTTTGTTAAACCTATTTGCGATCATAAATAATCAATAAGGATACCAAGGTTGTTATGGCAGCTACCGAAAATCTAACAGCACAGATATTCAAACCACAATTGAATTATCCTGAGACTTCGACGCTAATTAACCGTACTGATAGTAGTAATGGCAGTAGCATTAGTGCGTTAGATGGAGAGGTCGACTCAAAATGGTATCGAATTGTCAACCCTATTTTGTGGCATTGGCGGGGGTTACCAAAATTAGAAGCTGAAGCGGTTTTATCAAAAATTGCCGCTTCAACAAGATGCCACACAAATGATAAATGGCTAGATACTGTTATCGGTTATCAATCTGGTAACTGGATTTATGAGTTTTTAAACCAAGCAGCAATGTGGCAAACTAAAGCAGAGTCAGTAGATAAAACAAATCTTACCGATGCAGATAAAGATAAGCTACTCAACGAGTATCTTATTGCCAGTGAATATGCAAGTATTGCCAGTTATCCACATTTTAAAAATGATGAACTGGCAATGTATGCCCAAGCCTGTGCTTATCAAGCTTATTCCAAGGCCCTTAATTTTTCACCTTTTTTGGTTAAAGAACTTGAATTTAAAGTTGATAATCACAACGTTAAAACAATTCTACACCTACCAAAAACTGAAGGGGCTTGCCCTGTGGTACTAATCTGCAATGCTTTGGGTAATTTACAGATCGATTATTATCGATATTTTAGTGAATTTTTAGCCCCTCAAGGGTTTGCCATGTTAACTGTTGATTTACCTTCTGTTGGCTATAGCCGTAATTTTGCTTTAACACAAAATAGCAGTAAAATTCATCAAGCTATATTGGAACAATTGCCCAACATACCATGGATTGATGATCATCGTGTTATTGTTGCTGGTTTTCGATTTGGTTCGCATATTGCCACTCGTTTAGCTTATTTAATGCCAAATAAAATTAGAGGATTATTTAACTTTACGCCATTTGTTCATCAAATTTTTGCTGACAAAGAACTGCAAAAAAATCTCCCTAATAGTTATAAAGATATGCTAGCTAGCCGTTTGGGTTTACCTTCGATATCCAATCAGCAATTAGCCGCAGAGTTAAATTATTTTTCTCTAAAAAACCAAGGTCTTTTAACACATGCTTGCCAAGTACCAGTCATGAATATCATTTTTGAAAATGATAAATTAAGTAATCTTAGTGAAGCAAAATTGATTCATTCAACTAAACAAAATAAAATAGTGACCGTGCCAAAAACACCACTACAAAAAAGTTTACATCAGGCGTTAACCCAATCAATCAAATGGATGAGGTCTGTTTTATAATTCACGATTAACCAAAAGAGCCATATTATGTCCAATAATAAACAACAAACTATTGTTGTTAAATTAGGCACCAGTGTACTAACTGGTGGCACCAAACAGCTAGATCGGGCACGAATAGTTGAGTTAATACGACAATGTGCAACTTTACATCAAAATGGACATAAAATTATTATTGTTACTTCTGGCGCCATTGCCGCAGGTCGCGAATACTTAAACTACCCTACCTTACCTAATACTATCGCCTCAAAGCAATTACTCGCCTCTGTTGGGCAAAGCAAACTGATACAACTTTGGGAACAGCTATTTTCTATCTATAAAATCTATATTGGCCAAATGTTACTAACTCGTGCAGATCTAGAAGATCGTGAAAGGTTTTTAAATGCACAAGATGTATTAAAAGCCATGTTAGATAATCGTATCGTTCCTGTAATCAATGAAAACGATGCAGTAGCGACAGCCGAAATAAAAGTGGGCGATAACGATAATTTATCTGCCCTTGCTGCTATTTTAGCTCAAGCCGATAAACTGATATTATTAACCGATATTGATGGTTTATATACAGCCGATCCAAGAACAGATAGTAATGCAAAACTTATCCAAGAGATCGACCATATCGACGATAATTTACGTAGTATTGCTGGTGGTAGTGTTTCTGGACTGGGTACAGGAGGTATGAGCACAAAATTACAAGCTGCGGAAATTGCAGGTAGCGCAGGTATTGAAGTGGTAATTGCTGCTGGAAATAGATCTAATGTGATTATTGATATTATCAATAATCAATTTGTTGGCACAAAATTTCTGCCGCAAAAAACGCCACTAGAGCACCGAAAATACTGGTTATTTGGCGCGCCTAAAGTTGGTAAAGTATTTTTAGATGATGGTGCGGTTAATGCAATATTAAACAACGGTAGTTCACTACTACCAAAAGGCATTATAAAAGTTGAAAAAAACTTTTCTCGTGGTGAAGTGATTGATATTTGTAATAGCATCGGCAAGCATATTGCTCAAGGTGTTAGCCGATACAATAGCGATGCACTGAGGCAAATTGCAGGACACCATTCCCAAAATATTAGCCAAATTATTGGCTATGAATATGGTTCTGTTGCTGTTCATCGAGATGATATGATAATTAAATAACAGATAATTGAATTAATGTTTTTCCGATATAACCCAATCATAAACAAAAAATAATGTATTATTGTATTAAACGATTAACTCATTAGGATAGAAAATAAAGTCATCTTAAGGAAGAATCTAATCCAAAGTTTGCGTATTTACTCATTAAAAGTGATGAGAAGTTCTGTTACCAAATTCTACAATAAACCAACCGATTGTAGCGTTACAATTTCAGGTTTCGCATTATGAGTTCTTCAAAAACTTATTATATAGCTAAATACATCATCTTTTGACCAAATCATCCATCGGAAACCTTACGTTTCTCAGATTGTTAGATAACTCCATTACTAAATCTTTGAATATTTTTTATTCATTTTCAGTTGCCTATTTTTTGTATATTACAAATATTAAAAATAAGTAAATACACACAATTATTTATAGGATTGGATAAAACACATTTTCAGCCAATTATTGCAGCGCTTATCACATCACTTGCTGTTTATAAAATGTGTTAATCCTTTTAAAACTTTAGCTGTTCTAATTAAATAATTTATCTTGCTGCGCGCTCTAAAATAGCTTCAGCGGGCTGTCTTTGGATGTAAACCATTCTAGCAATTAATAATAATGCTGCAACAGCAAGCCCTGATATAATTCCTATCCAAAAACCAGCAGCACCGATTGGCTTAATGATTAGATCGGTCAATCCTAGAACATAACCAACAGGCAATCCAACAACCCAGTAAGATAGTAGTGTAATAAAAAAGATGCTTTGAGTATCTTTATAACCTCGCAACACATTACTTGCCACAACTTGCAAATAGTCAGATGCTTGATAGATAGCAAGTAAAATAATTAACTGCATACAGATAGCAATGACCGCAGCCTCGCTGGTAAATAGTGCGATAATTGGTGTTCTAAAAATGACTAGAACTAGTGCAACAAAAACAGCCATGCAGAGCGATATTGATAAACTAATATAGGCGGTTTGTTTAGCTAACGCTGGTTTTTTATTACCTAGTAAATAGCCAACACGTATACTGGTTGCAACACCAAGAGATAATGGAATAGCAAAGGTCAAACTACTGATAGTAAAAATGATTTGGTGAGCTGCAACGGTTATTTGCCCTAATGGAGCTATTAATAACGCAATCACAGCAAAAAGGCTCATTTCAAAGAAGTAAGCCAGCGCTAAAGGGGTACCCAGTATAATAATCTTTTTGATTATATTAAAATCAACCAGTTTTGTGATTGGAGTATTACGTATATCTTGTTGGCTTGGACTAACTAGTGTATATAAGCGTATTAAAATAAACATAAGCCAAAATATAATTGTTGCTGTAATGCCACAACCAACGCCACCAAAAGCAGGTAAGCCTAACTTTCCATAGATTAAAATATAGTTAATTGGAATATTGGCAAGAAGAGCAATAAATATGATTACCATAGCGGGTTTAGTATTCGATAGTCCCTCACATTGATTTCGGTAAACTAAAAAGAGTAAGAACGCAGGCACCCCCCACATGATAGCGCGTAAAAATGAGACGGCAACGTTAACCATTTCGGGATCAATCGGGTGATCAACTGAACTCCTTAAATTAATTATTTTGTCAGAATGATATAAGAAAATCATCATTAATATCGACAATATTAAAGCAATTACCACACCTTGACGAGTTTGGCTTGCAACCTGATCACGTTTAGCTGCACCATTTAAGTTTGAGATAATAGGGGTTAGCACCGTTAACAAACCTTGGCCAAATAAAATTGTTGGTAACCAAATTGATACGGCAATAGCTACTCCAGATAAGGCTGTTTTGCTATAATTTCCCGCCATAATGGTATCGACAAAGGTGATTGCTGTTTGAGATACTTGAGCAATAAGTACAGGAACTGCTAATTTACCAAGATTTTTTACTTCATGTTTATAATGTTGTTTCATGGTTTATTACCTTTTAACTGTTCCCCAGAGGTCGTATTCATCAGAATGCTCAATATTGACTTGAATAATATCACCTACTTTAACTTGGTTTTCTTCATTTAAATATACAACACCGTCTATTTCAGGAGCATCAGCCATGCTACGGCCTATTGCGCCTTCATCATCAACTTCATCAATAATAACGGGAAGCGTTTTACCTATTTTGGCTTGTAGCTTTTGTGTGGAGATTTTTTGCTGTAATTGCATAAAACGATCAAAACGCTCTTGTTTGATCGTTTCTGGTATTTGGTTAGCTAGTTTATTGGCAGCAGCACCTTCTACGGGGCTATATGTGAAACAACCAACACGATCCAATTGTGCTTGAGATAAAAAGCTGAGCAATAGCTCAAAATCTTGATCTGTTTCACCTGGGTATCCGACTATAAAAGTGGAGCGCAAAGTAATATCTGGGCAGATTTCACGCCATTTATCAATTCTCTCTAAGGTTCTTTCAATAGTTCCCGGTCGTTTCATTGATTTTAAAACTGATGGGCTTGCATGTTGTAATGGCACATCTAAATAAGGTAGGATTTTTCCTTCAGCCATTAATGGTATTAAGTCATCAACACTAGGATAAGGGTACATATAATGCAATCTTACCCAAATTCCTAGGTTAGCTAACTGTTCACAAAGGGTCTGAATATCGGTTTTTAATGGTATACCATTCCAAAAGTTAGTACGGTTTTTTATATCGATACCATAGGCTGACGTATCTTGCGCAATAACTAATAGTTCTTTAACTCCACTATCAGTTAAGCGTTTGGCTTCATCTAAAACGTTACCAATTGGTCGGCTAATCATATCTCCACGCAAAGATGGGATAATACAAAATGTGCAACGGTGGTTACAGCCTTCTGAAATTTTGAGATAAGCATAATGTTTCGGTGTTAATTTCACACCTTGTTGAGGAATCAAACTCGTATAAGGATTATATGCAGGTTTAGGGACATATCTATTAACATGACTTAATACAGATTCATAGCTATGTGGGCCAGATATTTCAAGTACTTTGGGATGTACAGATCTAATTTGATCTTCTTTTGCGCCAAGGCATCCAGTAACAATGACTTTACCATTTTCGTTCAATGCTTCACCAATTGCTTCAAGAGATTCTTGTACGGCACTGTCAATGAATCCACAAGTGTTAACAATAACCAGATCGGCATTATCATAGCTTGGCACAACTTGATAACCTTGCGTGCGTAATTCAGTTAAAATTCGTTCAGAATCGACTAAGTTTTTAGGACAGCCAAGGCTCACAAATCCAATTGTAGGGGGTGATATATTCATAGTGTTTATAATTGTGTTTTATATAAAGAGGTATTGTTTGAGAATTTAATAAACTATTTTTATAATTATTTGCTAATCAAAATAACCTCGGCATTCTATCACATTTCGTTACAGTTGATACACTGATTTTCAAATTTGAAAGGAATATTAGATATGTATTAACTGATTTATTTGATAG
>NZ_LZGZ01000091.1:0-6345 GCF_001690515.1 Gilliamella sp. Fer4-1
CAATGGATTGGGTGGGTTAAAAAAAGATTTTGCCAAAGGCGTTGAGTTAGATACTGAAGCTGCGGAATCTGGCAATCCAGATGCGCAATGTAGCTTAGGCTGGTTATATTATCAAGGGTCATGGTTTGCAAAAGATTACAGTAAAGCATTAGAGTGGTTTCGGCTTTCCGCGCAACAAAATTATGCGGATGCTCAATACTATTTAGGTATCATGTATCAAAATGGCCAAGGAGTTGCACAAGATATTTACAAAGCAAAATATTATTTTCAGCAAGCTTGTAAAAATAACCATAAAGATGCTTGTAAATATGTAAAAAATATTCTTTGATTATGATTATTCCCAAACGAATTTTTCAGGTCTTATTGTATTGCTAATAAATAACTTTTTTATTTAAACGAGCAATGATATAAATGAGTTGTGGATGGGGAAAATAACTTTGTATCGGCAACATTATTAATTACCCTATTTCTGCATTGAGGGTAATTTTGATGATTTAATTTATTCAAAATTACCCAAATCGTCTTAATTTTTAATATGTTAGTTTTAATATCTTCGCTAATTCTATTATCAAGCCTATTAATCTTTTTTCACCCATGTTTATTGGCTTTCTTTGTGCATTAGAATGCGTTAAAAACAGGCAAACACACAAAATAATTTACAAAAATAATTTATAAAGCCAATGCGTTATCCCTCACTGCGTTAAACCATAACCAAGCGGATAGAGTGCTTTCATATCATTAGGCAGATCTGAAGATTGTTGCTGTACGCTATCCATTGAGTCTGGTAGTGAAAATGGTATTTTAGCTACGTAAGGTTTGTCACCAAATAATCTATCAAACAATACTTCATCATTTACCCCAAAATTAGCAATAACAGCACTAGCGTATTGTTTTAATGGAGTGACAATTGCTGGCCTATCTAAATAAACAGTAACAACAACAGGATGCGTTTTACTTGCTTGCGCAATAAATTCAATATCTTTATCGTTAGGAGGAAATGCTAAAGATCCCTCATGATGCTCTAAGCCAAAAAAGTAACCTTTATGATTTTGCTCATAAGGTGCATTTATTCGGGCAACAACCACATCAGCTTGCTCTAATTTATCAACAATATTCACTTTATTCTTTAACAGATTTTTAGCATTTGGTAAAAATCCATATAAATAGATTTTGTTATTGGCGTTTAATGGTAATGTTTTTTGTATATTTTCAAGTAATACCAAAGAATTATATTGGGCCTGACTCGCCATCTTTTGAAAATCTTTGTTGCCAACAATACTTGTTTTGTTTGGATCTACATATGGTGTTTCAAATTGACCTAGAGAAAATTTTTGAATCAAAATCGCTAAAACGGCTTTATCGATATCTTTTTCGGCAATTTTTTTATTCTTAACAGCAGCTACAATAATTGAACTATCGCTAACCCCGCCAAACTGTTGAATGCCAGCATGAAAAGCTTTAATAAAGCGTTGCTCTTTAGTAAGATCCTCAACTCCCCATGGCATGCCTTCAACTTTCGGTTTAATTCCCGAAGCTGTTCCATTAACACAAACATCATTACAATCATTAGTAATACTCCAATCACTTATAACAACACCTTTAAACTGATAAGTATTACGTAATAGATCTTGCAATAAAAATAAATTAAACCCACCTCCAACAGCGTCAAATTTATGATCACCTAGCTGAGCATTTTTCAATATAGAATAAGTTGGCATGACACCTGCAACATTTACCTCAAAAGCGCCTGTAAATGGAATAATATGTTCTTTTAAGCTATCTTTATGGGTAAAAAGCGCATATTTACCATAAGCACTATGACTATCAAATCCATTTTCGGCAGCACCATATCCCACCCAGTGTTTCACAACGGCAGCGACACTTTGCGAATTTAGACCTGTGCTACCATTTTGTATTCCAGATATATAACCACGAACCATTTTTTTGCTTAACTCAGGATTTTCACCAAATGTCCCCTCAAATCTAGCCCAACGCGGTTCTGTACCTAAATCGGCCATGGGTGACAAGGCTTGCGTTACACCTAATGAACGGTATTCTTGACGGATAATATCGCCATATTCATTGATATCTTTTTCACGACCAATAGCCGCCATGCCTAATGTTCCAGGCCACTGACTAAAACCACTTTTTATACCTAACTCATTACCATAATAAAACGTATTTCTAGGATCAACACTTATTGTCAATGGAATGGATAAACGAGAAGATTCAGCTATTTTTTGTAACTGATTATTCTGCTCCGCAAAATCTTTAGGATTAACTTCTAATCTGGTTATAAAGCTATTAACTTTATCTTTCAGAATCAAAACAGTCAGCTTTTTAAAATCATATTTATCACCACGCCCTATTTCATTATTTACACTTGGCGCATTGCCATGCATCATTATCCCAGCTTTCTCTTCTAATGACATTCTTGAAAGCAAATCCTGTGCTCGTTGCTGTGGCGATAAACGCCAATCTTCATATGGAGTTAATTTTCCATTTTTATCCATATCTTTAAACTCAAGACCATCCACAGTTATTTTTTTTAATTGATTGCTTTCAATTTTGACTTGGTCAATAGCAAATAATGGACTTGTGGTAAGAACCGCACTAATTAATAGTGTTAGTTTTAAAATATTACTTTTCATTGTTTTCTCCTTAAGTGATCTATTACGCATTTATTAATAGTAAATTTATAAAATAACTGAATTGAATAAACAGTAATAAACCATCTTATATCTACGCTATAACTAATCCATACGCTTCAACTTTCCTTTATATAAAACAAAACCCTTATATAAAAAAACCTAAACACTTTATTAACCAAAATGTTTAGGTTTTGCCTGTATAGACAATTAGCTGTACAGTAACAATCCAAATTTATACTATGTAAGCTAGCACTAATTATATAAAGAAGATATCTTATAATTTAACAAATACATGTAATTGTGATAATAGTCACATTATTATTTCATAATATTATTTGATAATTGCTCTCAAGGGGGAGATAAAAATGCCCAAAAGAGCCTTTATTATTTAAAGACCTTAAATGGATGTTTGATGAGCAAAGTAAGGATGTTTATTAATAGGCCGAACGCTCTTTGAATCATATAGGCTATAGCCTATTTACTGTTCTAGCTTTAATTGTTATAAACGACATAAAAAACTAGCCGATAAGCGATGTACAACATGACAGTGCCAACTAGACAATCTAATATTATCCACATCTTTTTTTGTTTAAATAATGGCGCTAACAATCTTGCACCATAACCAATACCAAAGAACCATACAAAAGAGACACAAACAGCGCCAATCAAAAATGCCAGTTTTTGTTCACTATTTAATGTGCCAGCTATTCCCCCAACAATCACAACCGTATCTAAATATACATGTGGGTTAAGCAAAGTGACCGCTAACGTTGCAACTACCACCTTGATTAAACGGCTATTATTCACATTTTGAGATTCTATTTGCATATTGCTTGTGCCTTTAATTGCACTTTTAAACGCACTAAAACCATACCAAATTAAAAAAAACACCCCCATTATTGCTAGCAGATTTGTGATTAAAGGATTACAACTAATGAAAGAGCCGACCCCTAGAATGCCAATCGACATTAATACAAAATCACAAATAAAACAAATTGCCGACACATAGAAAATATGGTTTTTTAATATTCCCTGTTTGAGAACAAATAAATTTTGTGCACCAATAGCAATGATTAGGCTAGCGGAAATTAACGCACCACGTAATATTTCTGATAGCATTTTATTATAACGCCTGTGGAAAATAGGAAAATACTGTCATCTTAATTAAGATGCAATAAATCTTCAATAAATGTATTAAGTTTATTATTCATGTTTTTCTAAGCAAACTAATTGAGCCTGCTCTTTGTTTAAATAGAGAATAATCATACCAATTGCTAACCAAATTACACCGACAATTTTTGCATCATTATCAATATGTAGTAATACAGGTAATAACACTATAATACCAATAATAGGCATAAAGATATTTAAAACCCAAGAACGCCAACCCTTTGAACGTTTTTTAAACTTAAAGTAGCCGATTACAGATAAATGTAACATAATAAATGCCGTTAACGCACCAATATCAACAAATGACACTAGAGTTGCTAATCCTTTATCATGATTGGCAGCAATAACAACTAAACATAAATTAAATAGCGCAGAGCATAAAATAGCCATTGCTGGCACGCCACTTTTTTTACCCACTTTAGCAAAAAATGAAGGTAAACGCTTATCGCGCCCCATACTGAATAAAAGACGACTTGCGGCAGCTTGCCCAACCATTGCAGCAAATGATGCACCAATGGCTTTCATCAAACTTAGCGCCCATCCTAGGTATAAGTTAATTTCTTGATTAACAATATTATAGTAAGCTTTACCCTGTAGTTCAGGATGACTACGCAAATATGCTGAATTATAAGGATTAAGTAAAGCACCAACATAAATTTGAATTACAAATAGGCAACCTGCTAAAATTAAACAACTCATAATTGCTTTACTCACTAAATTATGGGAACCACCGTTTTCTTCAGAAAAAGTTGCAATAGCATCAAATCCCAAATAAGAGAGCACCGCAATAGATACAGCATTAAACAGATTAGCCCAGCTAAATAAATCACCGCCCCAAAAAGGTTTCAACCAATCTCGACTAATATCACTAGTTGCTATTAGCCAAATAGCAACAAATAGCACAGCAAACAATACAATAATTTCAAATAGTAAGATAATTAATGTAATTTTCGCCGATTTTTTGATGCCAATTAAATTCAACGTGGTAGTTAATACAACCGCCAAGCAAGTCCATACCCATACAGGTACTTCAGGAATTAAGGCATTGAACGAAATACCGCTAAATAAGTAAGCAACAGCAGGAATAAACATATAATCAAGCAATAACAACCAGCCGACTAAAAATCCCACATTAGCATGAATGCCAATCGAACAATAAGCATAAACCGCTCCTGCATGGGGTAAAGCATTTACCATTCTAGCATAAGAAAATGCGGTAAATGCCATTACTAAAGTTGCTACAATATATACTAAAACAACTGCACCATCACTGATTGCATCTAAAACACCAAATAATCCTATTGGTGCCGCTGGGCCAATAAAAAGCAATCCCAGAATAACCATATCCCGAAATCGCATAGTTTTACTTAACTGTTGCATAACCACTCTCTTATTGCTCTGACTAATAAAATGTTAAATGATTAATGCAAAATACACTAAGATCAGCTTGTTATTAGATTATAATTATTCGTTATAAGAATAAACTTTAGTGATATTCTCTAACCTCATAGGTATAAGACATTTTTGCGGTTTTTCCTAGCATGATAGAGGCACTACAGTATTTTTCTGAAGCAAGTTTCACGGCTCTTTCTACTGCTTGATCATCTATATTGATACCTGTAATCACAATATGGAAATTAATAGATGTATAGACTTTTGGTGAAGATTCTGCTTGAGTTTTATCAATTTCTATCCAAAGATCGCGAATATCTTTTTTATTATTTTTTAAAATAGCGATAATATCATAAGCCATACAACCTGCTGCACCATGTAACAAAAGCTCCATAGGGCGAGCGCCACGATTACGCCCTCCATGTTCAATACCGCCATCCATAACTAACGAGTGCCCACTGGCTGTTTCGCCTAAAAAACCAAAATCATCAATCCACTTTAAACGATCTTTCATTATTCACTCCCGTCAATTTATTTTTAAACTTTTATTCGTTACCGTCGGCTAAATAACATAAGATTTTTTAACCATCTTGTCATCTTTTAATTTACTATTTTGCAATCAAACCTGATAATGATATTAAACGGTAGATCAGTAGAATCAATTATCTAATCTTAATTTTTACTTAACAAAAAAGATGGGTTATTAGTGTTACCATACTTTAAGGATTAAACATGATTCTTGAATTTATTATATTCCTTTCTATAGGCGCTGTTGCGGGATTATTAGCTGGTATGTTTGGTGTTGGCGGTGGTGCATTAATAGTGCCCTCCTTAATCTTTACCTTAAATTATTTTAATCTAGGTAATGCTTGGGTTAGCCATATCGCTATTGCAACCTCATTAGCAACCATCATTGGCACAAGTTTATCTTCAAGCTATATTTATAATAAAAACAATAATATTCAATGGAATATCCTTAGAAAAATGGTTTTAGGTTGTATCATAGGCACTTTAGGTGGTTCGTATATGACGCCTTATATTCCAGGGGGTTGGTTAAAATGGATATTTATCATTTTTCTTATTTATGTTAGTGGTCAATTTACTTTACAAGCGAGTAAAGTTTCACAAAATC
>NZ_LZGZ01000092.1:0-1427 GCF_001690515.1 Gilliamella sp. Fer4-1
ATGCCTGACACTAAATCAATCAGTTTTGACACTACACCTTTTTTAGTGCCTGCTGGTGTCTCCGTTGCTGGTTTTTCACTAAGGTTTGTTAGTGCCATAATATCACTAAATACATCTGCAACATTATTGCCGATAACAACCTGAAATTGCCCACCACTTTGTACAACAGTAATCACACCAACTTGTTTTTTTATTGCTTCTGCGTCTGCTTTTGATTCATCTTTTAATGCAAATCTAAGTCTAGTTGCACAGTGTACTAGGCTGATAATGTTTTCCTTACCGCCTACAAGTTCAATAATTGACTCGGCAAGTTGTTTATTTTTCATACCTTATCCTTTTTTATGCAAAAAAAAACCTAAGTCCCTCTTTAAGAGAGGTGCTCAGGTTTTGCTCACATAGCAATTCATTTTATACTATGCAATAACAATCCAAAAATGATTGACTTAAGCTAACATAATTTAGGCTGGATGAACATAGTGATTTGAAATGTAATGATTAAAATGTGACTCATATCACATTATTGTTTTTTAAGTTCCATGCGCAATCGTTCGATATGTATGGTTAAATATAAACTTTCATCGTCAGTTAAAGGGTGCTGGTATTGTTGTATTAAATGTAAATCGATCTGTTTAGTACAAAGATAGGCTAGCTCATACTTTTGCCGAATTAATTCATATAAGGAGCTATCTTGTTGTGTTTGTTTGTTTTGACTTAAGATACGGTGAGCAAAAAATTTTAAATGGGTAACAAAGCGCTGATAGGACAAACAATCTTCATCATATTCAAATTTAAAATGATATTTTACGATATTAAGGATTTCACGCATGATTTTTGTCATGTTGACAATATTGGGCATGGTGCCATTTAATTGTGCATTGATGATATGAAAAGTAATAAAACCCGCTTCGTCTTCGGGTAACTCAATTGATAACCGCTTTTTTATAATTGATAAGGCGTATAAACCAATTTGAAACTCCTTAGGGTAAAATTTTTTGATCTCCCATAAAAAACCGTTGGGTATATTAAATCCTTGTTTATGGCGCTCAATGGCAAAATGGATATGATCTGTTAACGAAATATAAATGCTATCTTGCAATTTGCCATCTATACATTTTTTTGCATGATTAATGATAACTTCAGATGTCGTCAATACTTCAAAAGGGATTTCTGAAAGCAATTCTTTAAATTTTGGCAATATGACTTTATTATCTAGTGAAAACTGCTTTTCTATCTGACTAGGATCGATTAAATCGCCTTCACGCTTTTTAAACCCAATTCCACGCCCAGTGACAATTAATTCACTGCCTTTATCATCAAGTGTAACAATAACATTGTTATTTAATATTTTATAAACTTTCATTAGATATGATCAATTCCTTATGTTGGTTTATTATGAATCGTCATAAAAAAATCGAAAGAAGAAAAAC
>NZ_LZGZ01000093.1:0-4235 GCF_001690515.1 Gilliamella sp. Fer4-1
CAATTGCTATTTTAGATTGAATGATATGATAACCTGCTCCGCTAGGATCAAGTTCGGGATTAATCAACATTAATACGCGTTTTTGCTGGTAATCATGCATTAAAAAGAACCACATAATCGGTAAAAAGACAGCGATTAAAATTAATGCAACAAGAATGTAACGCCAATTCATGCCCGCTAAAAATATAATAAAAATGCCTGACATAACAATTAATATTGCTGTACCTAAGTCAGGTTGCATCGCAACAAGTAATGCTGGCACACCAATGATAGCTAGTGTTTGTAATGTGGTTTTTAATGGCGGCGGACACCCATCTCGGTGAATAAATTTTGCTACCATTAATGGCACGGCTATTTTGGCTATTTCTGAAGGTTGAAATCGTAAAATACCTAAATCCAACCAACGCTGTGCGCCTTTACTGGTGTAACCAAAAATATCAACTAGTAATAGTATGATAATACAAACAATATATAGATACAGCGCCCATTTTTCATAAGCCCTAGGTGAAAACTGAGCTAAAATAATCATTACAGCAAAACTTAGCAATATTTGAATGACTCGTTTTTGCATCATATCGATATTTTGACCCGATGCACTCCAAAGAATATAGAGGCTATAGCCAAGTAATAGCGTAATAAATAAAAAAAATAAGGGATCGATGTGTATCTTTTGCCAAAAAGATTTTTTGCTATTATTCATCATTAATCTTCAGTTCCGTCATTGGGTGATGGCTCATCTAGCTGTGTTGAATCATTACCTAGAAGGTAAAAATCTAAGATTTTACGAGCAACAGCGCCACCGTTTGAGCTACCACCGCCACCATTTTCTAATACAATCGCTAGCGCTATTTTGGGTTTATCATAAGGGGCATAAGCAATAAATAATGCATGATCACGTAAATGCTCTGGGATCTTATGAGCATTATAGACTTCATCTTGCTTCAAACCATAAACTTGCGCGGTACCTGATTTACCTGCAGCCTGATATTTTGCATCAGCATAAATCTTACGTGCCGTTCCTCTTGATCCAAACATCACTCGGTGCATACCTTCCTTAGCAAGTGCCCAATAAGCTGGGTTAATATCACCTAAACTATTTGTTTCAATATAATTATCTGAATTAATCTCTGGTTGCCGTTTATTAGCGTTTAAAATATCGCTCTTTTTATATAATAAAAAATGCGGTGTATAGGTTTTACCATTATTAATTAAAGTCGTTAGCGCTTTAACCATTTGCATTGGGGTTGCAGTCCAATAACCTTGACCAATACCAACAGGAATGGTATCACCTTGTAACCAAGATTTTTTATGACGCTTTATTTTCCATTCACGGCTCGGCATAACGGCACGGGTTTCTTCGTTTGGTGAAATATCAATACCGGTGCGTTTACCATAACCGAACTTAGCCATCCATAAGTTTAAGCGATCGATACCCATATCATAAGCAACTTTATAAAAGTAAGTATCAACCGATTCTTCAATGGCCTTTAATACATCAACCCGACCATGCCCCCATTTAAGCCAATCTCGATAACGTCGCTCAGTACCAGGTAATTGCCACCAACCAGGATCATCAACCACAGTTTTTGGCGTGATAACCCCTTCACTCAAAGCGGCAATAGAAATAAAAGGTTTAACGGTCGAAGCTGGTGGATAAGCGCCAAGTAACACGCGATTAAATAGAGGTTTACTAGGATCTTTGAGTAATTCGCTATATTTTACACTCGATATACCACCAACAAATAGATTGGAATCATAACTTGGACTAGAAACTAAAGCTAAAACCTCACCATTATTAGGATCCATAGCAACCACTGCCGCTTTACGCCCTGCTAATAATTGCTCTATATAAAGCTGTAATTTAAGGTTAATAGATAAATAGATGTCTTCACCAGCTTGTGGTGGATGTTTGTTTATTTGACGAACAATACGACCTCGGCTATTAACTTCAACCTTTTCATAACCTGGGGTTCCGTGTAATACGTCTTCATAATATCTTTCTATCCCCATTTTACCAATATTAAACGTAGCGACATAATCGCTGGACTTATTTTCATCATCTAAGCGCTGTTTATCTTGGCTATTAATTTTAGAAATATAGCCAAGAATATGAGTCAGTGATGCACCATAAGGGTAATAACGATGCTGTATCCCCACAATAGAAACAAATGGAAAACGATGTTGATCCACAACAAAACGCGCTATTTGTTTTTTGGTCAAATTTTCTTTTAGCGGTACTGGGCGATGAGCTTTATAATTGCGTCGTTCTTTTTGAAACATCTCAATATCTTCATCAGTCAAGCCAACAATTTTTTTTAATTCATTGAATTGTTCATTAAGGTTTTTTGTTTTATCAGGAATGATATTAAGCTGATATGTGATGTTATTAATTGCCAAAGGTGTGCCATTACGATCATAAATCATGCCGCGGCTAGGTGGGATAGGTATAATTTCAATTCGATTATTATTGGATTTTGTACTGTAATAACTAAAATTAGCAATTTGCAAATCTGCTAAATTACCAAGCAAAATAATGACCATTAAAATAATCGTAACGAATGCAAATAGCGCCCTACGAAGAAATAAATTTGCTTCGGCAGAATGATCTCGAATTACCGTTTTTTCTTTTTTACGTGAAATAGGAATAATAAGACTCCTTTATATACTACTTTCCGTATGTTGCTGTTTAATATTCTGCTGTTGTTCTTCCCATTTTTCATAAGCATTAACAATTCTGGCAACCACTGGATGACGGACTACATCTTCACTATTGAAAAAATTAAAACTAATTTCATCAACTTGACTCAATACTTCAATAGCATGCCGTAAACCCGACTTTTGATGGCGTGGTAAATCAATTTGGGTAATATCGCCTGTTATTACCGCTTTAGAATTAAAACCTATGCGAGTTAAAAACATTTTCATTTGTTCGATGGTGGTATTTTGGCTTTCATCAAGAATAATAAAAGCATCATTAAGAGTTCGCCCACGCATATAGGCAAGTGGTGCAACTTCAATCACACTTTTTTCAATCAGCTTTTCAACTTTTTCAAATCCGAGCATTTCAAATAACGCATCATAAAGTGGACGTAAATAAGGATCGACTTTTTGACTTAAGTCGCCAGGCAAAAAACCTAATTTTTCACCAGCTTCAACCGCTGGTCTAGTCAATACAATGCGGCGGATTTGTTGCTTTTCAAGCGCATCAACTGCTGCGGCTACCGCTAAATAGGTTTTACCTGTGCCAGCAGGCCCTATCCCAAACGAGATATCATAATCTAAAACATGGGCAATATATTGTGCTTGATTTGCCGTTCTTGGTTTAATGATGCCTCGCTTAGTTTTTATCATTACCAGCTTGCCGCCTTGATGATCAATATAAGCAGGTAAATGCTCACTTGCCTTTTCTAGCGCGCCAGACTCTTTAATTGCTAGATGGATTTGTTCTGGCTCGATATCAATGATTTTATCTTTGGCTTTAGTTTGCTTATAAAGAGATTGTAAAATATCATTGGCTGCTTTGACACAAATCCGATCGCCAGTTATTGAAAATAAATTACAACGATGATTAATCTCAACACCTAGTCGACGCTCTAGCTGCTTAATATTGTCATTATAAGGGCCACAAAGGCTATTAAGTCGCTGATTATCAGCGGGGTCAAGCATAGTTTCATGTGTTATGATATTCAAATGTAAGCCCTCAAATAATTAAAACTAATAATTAAAACTAACTTTTAATGTGCCCTTCACATAAAGAACACTTTTCAATACCTGTTAAAAAGTCCATATTACAATGATGACATGTCACAATATTACCAGAAACAACATGATCAACAGCACGTTGGGATTGATCTTGATCAAGACCTTGTGCTTTTAGTTTATTAATTACCATTGAAATAGGTGTTCCACTTTTTAACTCTTGTTCAACATATGATGCAACTTGTTCTTCAAATGTTGGTGGCACATATTCCAGTACGTTTTCGTTGTAATCACTATTGCACTCATTACACTTTATATAACGTCCTAATGTTTCGTAACTAAAAATAGGAATAAAAAATAGCGTAAAATATTTTGCCACTTTTATTTTTGTATATTTTTGTTTTTTTTCATCGGTAGTGGTGTTTTGTTGCGAACAGCAATTTGGGCAATTAAATTGTCCACTATGTTCGTTAACTTCTCTTCCGCGAGTTCCAAATATTATAAACATATTATTTTCTTTTCCTTTAAATTCATCC
>NZ_LZGZ01000094.1:0-8810 GCF_001690515.1 Gilliamella sp. Fer4-1
AAGCCCAGCAGTGATGCTGGGCTTTTTTACGTTTGGTATTTTATTTAATGGAGCTCTGATTTGTATAATAATATCTAGAGCGGATAGCCCGAAGAATAACGGATTGAAGATGATAAGTTGATGTTGGAATGAAATGAGTTCACTAATAGCCTTTAATAAACCGTTTAATGTTGTGACACAATTTTCGGTGCATGGAAAATATCAAACATTAAAAGACTATATCACATTACCTAATTTTTATCCTGCTGGACGCTTAGATACTGATAGCGAAGGGCTATTATTGCTAACAAATAATGGTAAATTGCAGGCAAAAATCAGCTCACCAAAGTTTAAATTACCCAAAACATATTGGGTTCAGGTGGAAGGCGTTATTAATCAAAAAGCTATAGATAGGTTAAGAAAAGGAATTCAATTAAAAGAATTTTATACCGCACCGGCTATAGTAACTTTTCTTGATGAACCATTGCAATTATGGCAAAGATTTCCTCCTATTAGAGAGCGCAAAACAATACCAACTTCATGGATAAGCATTACAATCACAGAAGGAAAAAATCGACAGGTTAGACGTATGTGTGCCGCTGTTGGTTTTCCTTGTTTAAGGCTGGTTAGAGTTCAAATAGGCGCATACAATCTGTTTGCTCATCAGTTGCCATTAAATGAATGGCGATATATCACAACTCAATATCTTTATTTATAACCAATATTGGCTATGATCAACGAATTCCATCTTTTATAATTTCTAAAAATATCGAATTAATTGGGCTTTATTCTAAAATAAGATAAAATGATCTTTAAGTGATCATGGGATGAATTATTTATGGTTGAACAAAAAAAAGAAGGGTTTTTCTCTCGTTTAAAAAAAGGTCTTTTTAAGACTAAACAGAATATTGGAGCTGGTTTTCTAAGTTTATTCAAAGGAAAAAAAATTGATGATGCTTTATTTGAAGAGCTAGAAGAGCAACTTATTATTGCTGATGTTGGTTTTGATACTACACAAAAACTAATAAGCTCGTTAACTCAACAGGCTTCAAGAAAAGAATTAAAAGATGCTGATGCTCTTCAAGAACTTTTAAAACAAGAAATGAAGTCTATTTTAGATGGGGTAGATAAACCTTTAGAGGTGAGTAACCATAATCCATTTGTTATCTTAATGGTTGGTGTTAATGGTGTAGGCAAAACCACGACAATTGGCAAATTAGCTCGTCAATTTCAACAGCAAGGTAAATCAGTTATGCTTGCTGCTGGTGATACTTTTCGTGCAGCAGCCGTTGAACAGCTGCAAGTTTGGGGTGAAAGGAATCATATTCCTGTTATTGCGCAGCATATTAATGCTGATTCAGCTTCCGTTATTTTTGATGCAATACAAGCAGCAAAGGCAAAAAAAATAGATGTGTTAATTGCCGATACAGCAGGGCGTTTGCAAAATAAATCTCATTTAATGGATGAATTGAAAAAAATAGTCAGAGTGATAAAAAAACAAGATGAAACAGCCCCTCATGAGATCATGTTAACTATTGATGCCGGTACCGGCCAAAATGCTATTAGCCAAACTAAACTATTTAATGAAGCAGTAGGTGTGACAGGTTTGACATTAACTAAATTAGATGGTACGGCAAAAGGTGGTATTATTTTCAGTATTGCAGATCAATTTAATATTCCTATACGTTATATCGGCGTTGGTGAAAAAATTGAAGATTTGAGACCTTTTGTTGCCGATGATTTTATCAATGCCCTATTTGATGAAAAAGATGAATAGAGAAAATTCATGATCCAATTTCAGCGCGTAAGTAAGATTTATTCTGGTGGTAAGCCAGCACTGCAGAATATAAGTTTTACTTTATCATCCGGAGAAATGGCATTTTTAACAGGACATTCTGGTGCGGGTAAAAGTACGTTAATGCGGTTAACTTGTGGTTTAGAAAAAGCTAATGATGGTAAAGTGTTATTAAATGGCATTGATGTTTCAAATTTAAAAAAACATGATATACCATTTTTACGTCGCACTATTGGCATGGTGTTTCAAGATCATCAGTTATTAATGGACCATACCGTTTATGATAATGTTGCTATTCCATTGATCATTTTAGGTAAACCCGCGGAAGAAATTCGTAGCCGAGTTTCAGCGTCGTTGGATAAGGTTGGATTGATAGATAAAATGAAATTTTACCCAATACAATTATCGGGAGGAGAACAGCAGCGAGTGGGAATTGCGCGAGCAATTGTTAACCATCCAAGCGTCTTGCTTGCCGATGAACCGACAGGTAATTTAGACGATAAACTATCAAAAGATATTTTAAAACTTTTTGAAGAATTCAATCAAGCTGGTGTAACCGTCTTAATGGCAACACACAATATAGGACTTATTCGTCGCAAGCATCATAGAATATTGCATTTAACTGAAGGGCGTTTAGAGGTTAAAAATTGACGCGTAATTCTGCTAAATCGAAAGAAAATCAAAATAGCTTTTTGTCTCGTTGGAAAAGGCAAATTGGTTATGCTTGGCGCAATACATTTAATGATTTTACACAACATATTTTTGCATCATTACTGACTATTTTTGTTATTGCAATTTCTATTATGTTACCCACTATTAGCTATTTACTTTGGAAGAATGCTAATCAAGCTGCACATAAATGGTACCCAACACCGAATCTCACTGTTTATATTAATAAAGAATTAACTTCAGAGCAGACAGCTGAATTATTGAGCAAACTTAAATATTTTATCGAGGTTGATAGAGTTGATTACCTTTCTCGAGAAGAAACAAAAGAAGAGTTTAAGGCATGGTCTGGTTTTAGCAGTGCATTAGATCTATTAGATGAAAACCCATTACCGGCAGTGGCGATTGTTATACCTAAAGAAGAAGCAAAAAATACAGAGGTAGTGCATCGGTTACAAGCTGAATTACTCAATATTGAGGGGATAGATGATATAAAGTTAGATGATAGTTGGTTTACTAAATTAACTGCGTTAACAAATATGGTGAAATCTATTGTTTGGGTTATTTCAATCTTTATGATTATTGCTGTATCACTTGTAATAGGTAATAGTATTCGTTTGAATATTTTTGCTAGAAAACAAACCATAATTGTTATGCAATTAATTGGCGCAACAGAAGGTTTTATTCTGCGCCCTTTTTTATATAGTGGAATTTTTATTAGTTTTATTAGCGCTATTATTGCGTTGGCATTATCAGAAATATTTATTTTTCAAATAGAAGCAATCATATTGACTGTTTCTGATGCTTTTGGAACAATAATTCATATTGAAGGTTTATTATGGGATGAAAGCCTATTAATTTTACTTATTACTATAATTATTGGATGGTTTTCATCATTTGTTGCAACAAAAAAATATTTAAAAATGACAAAAATTACCTAGCTATTTCTACGTAACTAACTAAAATATATATTAGTATTGATGAGTAGCTAACTTAGGGATATTTTTATTGATTTTACATAAAAAGGATGAACTAATTTATAGTCTGAAGGTCAAAGTAATAAATAGACAGTAGTTTTACGTTTTTTGATTGTTACATCTAATTTATGTAACAAGAATTAGTTAAGATAAAGGGGGAGTTAAATGAATACTGATATAAAAATCCAAGTAGGTGCTTTAATTCCACAAGGTAACATTGAATCATATGTTCGTATGGTTAACACTTATCCAATGCTAACTGCAGAAGAAGAAAAATCATTGGGTGAAAAACTTTATTATCATGACGATGTCGATGCCGCAAGACAACTTATTTTGTCTCATTTACGTTTTGTCGCTCATATTGCTCGTGGTTATTCAGGGTATGGTTTACCACAGGCGGATTTGATCCAAGAAGGTAATATCGGTTTAATGAAGGCTGTGCGTCGTTTTAATCCAGAAATTGGGGTTCGTTTAGTTTCATTTGCAATCCATTGGATAAAAGCTGAAATTCATGAATATGTACTTAAAAATTGGCGTATTGTTAAAGTTGCAACAACCAAAGCACAAAGAAAGTTATTTTTTAACCTAAGAAAGACCAAACAACGTTTAGGTTGGTTTAATAATGCCGAAGTTGATATGGTGGCCAATGAGTTGGGTGTAAGCCGTAAGGACGTGCTTGAAATGGAGTCTCGTATGTCGGCTCAAGATATGTCATTTGATGTAGATAGTGACGATGATGATAATTCAATTGTTGCACCTTCTCTCTACTTAGAAGATAGTAACTCTGATTTTTCTAAGTCAATTGAAAATGATAATTGGGAAAATGACGCGACAGATAAGTTACATGATGCATTATCACAATTAGATGAACGTAGCCAAGATATCATTAAAGCACGATGGCTAGATTCTGATGATAGTAAATCAACATTGCAAGTGCTAGCCGATAAATATCGTGTTTCAGCTGAGCGTATTCGTCAACTTGAAAAAAATGCAATGAAGAAATTACGGGTTGCTATAGAAGCATAATTTTGTTTATTAATGTTAACTTCCTAAACCTTACTTATAAAAAGTAAGGTTTTTTTAAAACTGATGTTTTCGATATTAATTTTATTAAACAGCGTGCATCTCGTCCAGAAGTGTTCTGTGTAACTATCCCCTAAAGATAGTAAAGCAAAAAAGTAGAAAATTCTCTATAATAAAAATAAAAGAGGGTTTAAATATGAAAAAAGTGACTGAACGATACAAATTGTATTTATTTTAAAAAAATAATCAGGCATTGCTATTAAGGGGGGGAATGGGACATGAATAAATCAACTTTTTATCAATGAAAAAATACGGCGATATGGAGACATCCGACATTAAATGTTTAAAAGATCTAGAAGTAAAAAATCGCAAGAATGAACAGATAGTTGTTTAACTTAGTTTAAAATATCAGCTTTAGAAATAAACCCTAAAAAAGTATTAGTGCTTACTCGAGTGCATAAAATTTGGGCTCGGTAACTAAAATGAATCATGATGTTACTCTTGTTATGATTTACTCCCCTCTTCATTGAAATTATCGAATATTTTTAGCCCAAAGCTTGTAACCTCTAGCGTTAATCAAAATGGAATTTATTATATTTAGTGCTGTAATGAGTCATATATTTTCAAAAAGGTATCAAGGAATTAAAATCCAAATAGAGAAAATTTTTATTAATAACTTATTGTGATTATAATAAAAACCAGAATAGACAAACTCCATAAGCAATAAAAATACCTTTAAAAATAACATAAAAAGATATTATTTAATAATATCTTTCAGATTGATGACAAAGAGCTCGCTTTTTGGCGAGTTCTTTGATCTAATAGAGAGGAGTCCATTATAAGAGGAATTCTTCTATGCTAAAAAAACCAACTCCAGCGACACCAGAAAAAAATAGAGCAAATCTCGCTAGATGCGCTTGTCCCTCAAAATCATCTTGTTCGTAAAATAGCTAAAGTCATTGATTTTGAATTTATTCGAGAAGCGGTAGCACCACTTTATTGCCTTAATAACGGTCGTCCGGCAGAAGATCCGGTCAGACTGTTTAAAATCATGCTATTGGGGTATCTTTTCGGTATCCCCAGTGAACGTCGTCTAGTTCAGGAAATTCAGGTCAATTTAGCTTATCGCTGGTTTCTGGGAATGGGATTAACCGAAAAAGTGATTGACGCCGTCGGTTTAATGACAGTGAAATCTATCTACAGATTTTTGATAATATTGTTGAGCAGGCCATTGCCAAAGGGTTGATAAGTGGTCGGGTTTTATATACGGACAGTACTCACCTAAAAGCAAATGCCAATAAAGGCAAAGCACGTAATGAGCAGCGTATTGTTGAGCCCAGTCAATATATTGATGCGCTTAATCAAGCCATCAACGCAGAAAGAGAATTAAACGGAAAAAAGCCTTAAAGCCATCGACGGTAGAGAAATACAAGGATGTTAAAGTCAGTACAACAGATTCGGATAGTGGCTTTATGCATCGGGAAGGCAAGCCTAAAGGATTCTTCTACTTAGATCACCGAACGGTTGATGGCAAACATAATTTAATTACCGATACCTATGTCACAGCCAGAAATATCCATGATCCCCAGCCTTATATGGCTCGATTAAAACGCCAGCTAGAGCGGTTTGGCTTTAATCCGGTTGGTGTCGGTCTTGATGCGGGTTATTTTACGGCTCCCATTTGCCATTTACTGCTGGCAGAGCAGATATATCCGGTGTTGGGTTATCGTCGCCCCACCCATGGTGCGAATCCCATCAGAAAAAAGCAGTTTATCTATAACCGTCAAAACGATACTTATACTTGCCCAAACGGGCAAACATTAATATATAAAACTACCAGCAGGGAAGGTTATCGTCATTATCATTCTGATGCAACAACCTGCAAAATCTGTCCGTTATTGTCACAGTGTACACAGAGTAAAAATACACAGAAAGTCATCACAGGGCATATCTGGGAAGCAGATAAAGAAAAAGCCAACGAGATTCGTTTAAGTCAGTGGGGTAAAAAAGTCTATGCTCGGCGAAAAGAAACGATAGAGCGCAGCTTTGCTGATGCTAAACAACATCACGGACATCGTTATGCTCGATTTAGAGGAAGAGCGCAGGTTCAAATGCAGTGTTTATTGGCCGCAACGGCTCAAAATATCAAGAAAATAGCGATAAAGCTATTTTTGTTACGTTTTTTTAGGCTATTTTTTAATTTATTTAATAAAATCCAAATTAAAAATCCTATTTAGGTTTAAATAAAAAAATAAACCCCGAATTATATCGAGGTTTGTCATCAATCTGAAAGATATTATTTAATAATATCTTTTTATGTTTTATATGGACATTGAGTCTAATAAAGTTTAATATCCTGACTGAATTTTGTCTGGCATTTGAGTAAAATTAACACGATAATAAGTTTTCCGATGAAAGTTTCTATAAAATATCTAGTAAGTTTAGCCTTTGTGATCTTACCCTTTACCCCTGTATTGGCCGAAGTTCAGCCAACACAGGCACTGGGTGATCAGCAGTTGATCCACCAGCAAGAGCGACAAAAAGCACTACAAGATTTGCTTAGTCCTACCTTCCCCGATATTCGTTTATTACCCCCGAACGCTACCACTAAAGGGATAGATTTTCCGACTGAAGCTCATTGTTTTAACATTGATCATGTCGAGTTAATGGAACGAGACAAATTACCTTGGTTTATTCCATTAAAGAGGCTGGCGCAACAAGCAGAGCATCGCTGCTTGGGAGGGCAAGGAATTAACTTATTGATGAGTAAACTACAAGACCGCTTAGTTAGCTATGGATTGATTACTACGCGCGTTGTTGCACCTGAGCAAGATTTAACAGCAGGGACTTTAAAATTATTGCTTGTTGAAGGTAAAGTAAGGCGAATTTATTACAGTGATGATAGCGATAAATATGCACAGCTTTATAGCGCTATGCCTGTAAGAGAAAACAAAACACTTAATTTACGCGATATTGAACAAGGGCTTGAGAATTTACAACGCTTACCGACGGTCAGCGCACAAATGCAATTAGTGCCAGGCGACAAACCGGGTGAAAGTGATATCGTAATTAGTCGCAAGCAAACAAAGATGTGGCGAATTGGGTTATCGGTTGATGATTCAGGCACCAAAGCAACAGGACGCGACCAAGGCGGAGCGACCCTCTATTTGGACAATTTATTATCGTTAAGCGACGCATTTTATTTATCTGGTGGGCATGATTTAAACGGTAAAGGTAAATATGGTTCACGTAACTATTTATTATCTTATTCGGTGCCATTTGGTTATTGGTTATTAAACGCTTCGCTATCGGGTAATAAATATCATCAGACGGTAGCAGGACAAAATGAAGATTATAAATACAGTGGTCGTAGTCGCAATGCCAATATACAGCTTAGCCGGCTTATTCATCGGAATGAATCACAAAAAACCACATTAAGTTACGGCATAAGCTTACGCCAATCGCATAACTATATTAATGATACCGAAATAGAAATCCAGCAAAGGAAGACCACAAACTGGCAACTGGGCTTACAACATCGACATTATATAAAAGATATAACCTTAGATGCAGGCGTCACGTACCAAAAAGGGGTACGTTGGTTTAATGCGCGAAAGGCACCAGAAGAGCATAATCCAGAAGATAATGGCAGTGCACTATCTGACATTTTCTTAGTCAATTTATCGACACATATTCCTTTTAGTTTAGGTCAGCAACAATTTCGTTATCGTTTTGATTATCAAGGGCAATATACGCGAGGTGAACGTTTGACCTCGCCGGACCAGTTTTCAATTGGCGGTCGATGGAGTGTTCGCGGTTTTGATGGTGAACTGACGTTAAAAGCTGATCGAGGTTGGTATATCCGCAACGAATTAGTTTGGCAAGCGCCGTTTAACTATGAGCCATATTTAGGGCTTGATACCGGCGAAGTGTCAGGGGCGAAAAGTGAATATTTGTTAGGTAGACATTTAACCGGAGGTGTTATTGGGGTGAGAGGCAATCATTATGGATTTTACTATGATGTATTTGCAGGAGCACCGATTCGTAAACCGGCAAGGTTTAAAACCAATCCGTTAGTATTAGGTTTCGGTATCAACTGGAATTACTAGGTAAATAGAAGCTCAATAGTATTAGAACTACAGAGGCAATATCGAATAAAATCAAGAAATCAAGGATAAGGAATTAGCAATGAATAAGAAGTTATATCGAGTTATTTTTAACAAAAAGCGTAACATGCAGATGGTGGTTGCTGATATTGCTAAGACACCGATAGGCGGTGAAAAAAGCAACTCAACTTCAAGCCTAACCGCATTAAAATCACTTTTTGCCAATTTAAGTCCGATAACCTTTCTTATTTCTGTATCATTGGG
>NZ_LZGZ01000095.1:0-1833 GCF_001690515.1 Gilliamella sp. Fer4-1
CGAACAATGAACAGTAACACACTGAAAAAATATCAAACTCAATTACAAAAATTAAAAGCAAAGCAGAATGTAATCAAAACAGAACTAACAGATTGTCAGCAACGCTACAACTCAATCAAAAATGAAATACTCGACGTACAAACAAAGATAAATGAACTATCACGCAATAACAAACTAATAGTTAGCGAACATGCAACAATTAGGATATTAGAGCGTATGTTTCACATAAATTTGAGCGAAATACATGAGCAGATAATTGCTGAGGTTTTACCGGTTTACACAAAACTAGGAGATGGAACTATACCAGTTAAATGTATTGGTTTGCGAGCGGTCGTGAAAAACGGCGTGATAGTAACGGTTAAATAAGGAAACAATAATGACAGAACAATTAAAACCTTGCCCGTTTTGCGGCAGTGAATATTTATTCATTGATGAGATTGATTATAGATTCAATGAAGATATTCCTGAATATCTCAGAAATGCTATTTCTTTTGCGGGGGATGCTATTTATTTTGCGGCGGTTTGCTATGACTGTAATGCAAGAGGTTGTGAAGAAAATAACAAAAATCAAGCAATTTCGTCTTGGAACATAGTAATACGAGAATCACAAAACGAAGTCAAAGCCCAGGGCATTAGAGAAGCCGTAAAAAAGGCTGATAACGAAACATACATCGGAGTTGTCGGTAGTGATTTTCCGCCGCAAAAACAATATAGAGCCGAACTGCTAGCGCTTGCTGATAACTTAAGATTAAAACATGAATAAATATAACAAGTTACTAAGTTTTATTTGTTGATGAGAGATGAGAAAATTATAGGAGTAAATAATGACACCGCTACATGATATGCGATATGTGGCAAAAGTATTGAAGCTATCTGAACATACTGTACGAGCAAACCCCGCAAAATATCACATGTACAAAATTGGGGGCTTTTGGCGCATATCTGAATCTGATTTACAAAATTACATAGACGAGAGCAGGAAAAGAAATAATAATGTTATTCGGCTAGCTCTTGTTAATGACAATAAGGAGATTAAAAAATGTCATTATCCAAGAGAAATGGCGTCTATTATATCGACATCCGCACGCCAAGCGGCGAACGAATTAGACGCTCTACTGGGGTGAGTGATAAAAAACTCGCGCAGGAATATCATGACAAAGTAAAGCATGAAATGTGGGCAATAAGCCGACTTGATAAGCGTTTAGAACGTACATTTGACGAAGCGTTATTGTTACTACTAAATGACGGAAAAGATCAAAACGATTATGCAACTAAAGTTCGTCATGCAAAATATTGGCGCACTATTTTTGGCGGTAAAAACTTATCATCAATTACTGGTGAAATGATAGATAATAATTTACCAACACATAACGCAAAAAATAAAAAAGCATTAGCACCAGCTACAATAAATAAATATCGCAAGACCATACTTAGGGCGTTGAGTCTAGCTCAAAAGAACAATTGGATTGCCTCCGTTCCGTATGTCGGAAAACAGAAAGAACCAAAAGTTAGGGTTAGATGGGTAACAAAGCAACAAGCTCAAGAATTGTTAAGAAACATATCCCTAGGATGGTTGCGTGATGTTTGTTTATTTGCGTTATTAACAGGTGCAAGACGAACTGAAATTTTATCATTAACTTGGGATAAGATAGATTTTCAAAACAAAATAGCTATAGTAAGCAACGATATCGCAAAAAATGGCAAGGCAAGATCGTTGTTATTAAATGATGAGGCAGTTGAGCTATTAAAGAACAGACGACTCATCAATAGCAAGTATGTTTTTGTAAGCACAAATAATAATCCATTAAAGGATATTGATCGACGCGCTTTTAA
>NZ_LZGZ01000096.1:0-2482 GCF_001690515.1 Gilliamella sp. Fer4-1
ATAATATATCGTATCTTATCTACCTTTTTACTTTATATTATATAAAATTAGCATGATTCGTTTATTAAAAAAAATTCTAGCCATTGCCAAAAAGGTAATAATCGGACTAATGCTACTATCTGTTTTTTCAACTTTAGCTATGCGTTGGTGGAATCCTCCATATGGGTCTATGTTAATGATAGAACGTAAAGTCATGCATTGGAATATACCTCAACAACGAGTTTGGAAAGATTGGAATGAAATTTCGGACAATATTAAAATTGCCGTAATAGCCTCAGAAGATCAAAATTTTGCTGTGCATTGGGGATTTGATTTTAATGCTATTCGCATCGCCTTAGATCATAATCAAAATAGCAAAAAAATCAAAGGAGCTAGCACAATCACTCAGCAAGTTGCTAAAAATACCTTTTTATGGCCATCTCGTAGCTGGATTCGCAAAGGTGTTGAGTCTTGGTTTACATTGTGGATAGAACTATTTTGGCCCAAAAAACGTATACTGGAAATCTATTTAAATTGTGCTGAATGGGGAGAGGGTATTTTTGGTATTGAAGCCGCCGCTCAGCACTATTTTAATGTTAGTGCTAATCAGTTAACTGCAAAGCAAGCAAGTTTACTTGCAGCAATATTACCTAATCCAAGGCGTTGGAGTCCAACAATAGCAAGTGAACGGGTACAAAAAAGAGCTAAATGGATTTATAACCAAATGAATAATTTGGGTAATAAAAATTATCTAAAAAAGCTAAAATAGCGTTTATTGTTAGATAAATGTCTTAATAAATTCAGGAACAATTTTACTTGCAGGTCCATAAATTTTTGTTTGGAATAAATTTTGTTTAAAGCTAGGCTCTAAATTCAGTTCAATGGTTTTAGCACCAGATTGATTTGCAATCTGAACAAACCCCGCTGCTGGATAAACATTCCCTGATGTACCTATTGAAATAAAATAATCTGTTTGTAACAGTGCGTCATGGATAGCATCCATTTGTAATGGAATCTCTCCAAACCAAACAATATGTGGGCGGATTAATGTATTTTGTGCATAATCGATATCTTTATTACAATCAATAATCTGCCCTGTTTTTTCATTACGAACTTTTAATAACTCACCATGCATGTGAATAATATTTTTTGATCCAGCTTGTTCATGCAAATTATCTACATTTTGTGTCACAATTAATACGTTATCAAAACCTAACTTTTGTTCTAGTTCTGCCAATGCAAAATGTGCAGCATTGGGTTTAACATTAGGATCTTGTAATTTATTACGCAACATATTATAAAATTGATGAACAGCAATCGGATCTCGAATATATCCCTCATAGGTTGCAACATCATCTACATTATACCCTTCCCACAATCCATTTTGTGCACGGAACGTTGATAATCCAGATTCAGCTGAAATACCTGCGCCAGTTAAAATGACAATTTTAGGTGCTTTCATAATTGTATATATACCTTCGCTATTTAATTATTTTGCTATAAATTAAACACCTATAGTGCTTATCGTGTGATTAAAAAAATAATTAGGATTATTGCTTATATTCAGTTGTAAAAATATGTAATGCTGGCTTATTTAGTTTTTGATATTGGCTATAAGCGCTTGCTACCTTTTGGCGGGTAACTTCTTTTGATTCAACTTTCAGCCAGCTATCAATCATTGCATAAACGCTATATGCTTCAGGTGCCATTCGGTGCATAGTTAAAATCAGTGGCGTAATACCTAAACGAGATAGCGGTGGTGAAAAATATTGCTGACTTTTGCATGCAAATACTGCTGCATAACGCGATTTTTGTTTTGCCTGTTGCTCTTTTGAGAGTGTTTCCCATCGCCAGCTATCAGGTAAATATTTACGCCATGACCATTCCATTAACGAATCATGACCAATATAAACAACTAAGTCAGCCTTGCCTCCAGCAATAACTTTTTTATCACCAAACAAATAGGATTGCTCTTTTTTACCAGCAGCATAATCTAGAAAATCATTGACAGTATCATCTATATATTTACCATTATATGCTTGCGCTATGATATAAACATCTTGATTTTGATGTTTATAAATTATTTCTTCTAATATTTTATCATTGCTTGGCCGATTAATTTTTATAACTTGCCACTCTTTTTGTTTTGCAAAGTAGGTTTTAAAACCATAAGCGGCTCCCCCAATAAAGATTACTTTTAGGATCTTGTCCATTACCTATAGCTTTTGGAACAGGAACAATCTTTTGGTATTTGTTATCACATAATGCAACAAGAACATGGATAACTTTTGCTTTAGCTAAACATGAAAAAGAAAACATTAACCATATAATGGGTATAAAAAATAAGAAGGAAGTAATTTTCTTCATTAAAAAATCACATCTTTATTAATAATCAAAAATTAATCTTTCATACTACATCATTTTTTTTATTATAAAAATCCATAATATTATTTTATTTAATAAGTTATGTAATATTAAATCTCAATACTTTATATGATCCTAG
>NZ_LZGZ01000097.1:0-2973 GCF_001690515.1 Gilliamella sp. Fer4-1
AACTCTCTTAAAACATCAGTATTATCAAATAATCGTGAGGCAATTGTGCCAATTTCAGCGAAATACAAACATGATTATAATTATTAATAGTATTGAGTGAATATTGAATAATAAGGCAATAATTTCCAGCAATTATCGTTAATACCTGTTTTTTTAATACCAATAAAATTTGCCAAAAAACTATTAATTTTTATCTATTAATCATTACTTTTACTGAACTATTAAGAAAAATATCGTTAATATATTTTATTAACAAAGTTTGATCTATTTGGCCAAATTCAATCACTATTTTTTTTGCTTTCACTTCATCAACTTTATGCTTATTTATTGCTATAGTAAGTATATTGGCTTTCAACACAATACTGTTAATTGCACTAGATATTTCCATTTCAGTTAGATGTGTTTGAATGCCTATTGACTTATCTACTTCACCATCATCAAATCTAGAAAGAATCAAATAATGATTTGGTGATACAGGATCGTTACCCATCCCAATAATAAGCACTTCATCTTCGGTATAGCAATTAACGGTTGTTGCTAAAAACCTTACTTCACAGTTCAACATATTATCAACACGTTGATCTTCTTGCATGTTATTTTCCTTACAACATTTACACTAGCTATCATATTTGCTAATGCCTATAATGGCTTAAATTGCAATCTCCTAAATAACAATGGCCTAAATAACCTTAACATGACGATTATCTAACACCTTTTTGATAATGGTAGTGCTCAAGCATTGGCTCATTATTTTCAATACACCAATCATAACCACCAATATCTATTGGCATCTTAGTTAAAATGCCCGTTAATTTATTAAATTTTATCCAATTGTCCGCATTTTCAAGTGATGAAAAAACAGCAGATACCGTTGATACCCCGTCTTTCTTAAAAACCCAAACCCAACTATATTCTTTCATACATTTCACCTTATTAGCTATTTTGGTCTTTTTCCCCTTAGTAATGATTTTCCTATAAAATAGTATAGTTAAAAAGGAAAATTGCTCTATGATGAAAATTAAAAGAGTAAATATTGATATTGTAATCAGCTTACCAACAGGACGGTTTATCCACTTTCTGTAATCACTCAGAAAGGTATTATCCTCAACCACATTCTTATCCACGGCAATTGAAGTACGCATATCAACCTAATAATCCATTTTCCCCAAGCCAACACAGCCAAATTGCATTATCAGTTGCGCAATTTGGTCGCTTACGCAACCAAATGCTTTAGTTTACTCGCCCGCTTCGTAAGCTCAAAGTTTACTTTTGACGATGCAACCATTCACTAGCTACTTAACCCTATTTGCGCTATCTCCTCACGCCCATGGATTAAAAAATAAGGACTAAGGTCTAAGGGACGAAGCGCAAACAACAAAAAGATTGTTTCTCGGATTGCCCCTGTTGACGTCACCCATGTTCGATTGCACACCGAACTGAGAGCTACCAACCGTGTCACTAGTCCAGCAACCGTAGTAGGTAAAACTAGCACTCGTGTAAGAGCCCATGCTACCCCACTCGGTGAAAAAGCCAGCATTAATGTGGCGCTGGTAATAATTATCTGCAGAAGAAGGAGTAGCACCAATGAAGCCATCACAATACAAATCACTCGCATTAGTTAAATCTCTTGCCCTAGGCAGACTATAACCTATACTATTACACCAAGCTTCTTGATTAGAAGCTGAATCATATTTAGTTACACGGTTGACGAACCACTGCTTTAATACAAATCCATACTTGATGACGGCGTTACCACCACTATCTCGGTCGACTAACTCGAATATTGCAGGTAAAGACGGGCGAAGTATATTACCTGGAGAACTTGAATTCCACTCCGTTGAAGTAGCGTGAGGACCAATTAAGTGACGCGTACGCTTGTACCTGATAGATCAGGCGTCATTATTGCAGTAATGCCACTATGTGTGACAGAATCCCATGATAACGGTTCACTACCAACAATATCTAACTCAAAGTACAAATTATGTGCCCCAGTAGTAGGAAAGTTTAAATCATAAGATGATGGGTTAGTGGACTGGACGAGAAAACCCTTCTCAGGATTCCATATGGATGGCGGACCCGCATTCTCTCCTATACCATATTCTAAAATAGGACGTACAAAGCTCACCTGCGGTGATACCTTTGGGCTAATATAATAGGTCGCACTACTAGTGTTAAAGCGGCTACTATTAGGAACACCGTAACGTGTACTTAAAGTGCCACTAGTATTGGCTAATGTTACTTTATAAGGAGCATCATGTACTGTTAATACCTTATTACGCGCTACTAATTGGTTATTTTTATCCGTAATTGAGACGGTTAGCGCTCCAGTCGCACTAACCTCATTAACTCCCTGACCATCGCCATCATCATCACGCCAATAATTATTAGGCGGGCCGATAATTGAGTTTAAAGCGATTGAATTGGTATTAACTGGCACAAACATGTCAATGTTAGCAAAACCCTCACCAACATTAGGTAACATGATAGGATTCGTGGCACTTGAAGTATTTGTTTGAGGAGTAAAAACTCGACCGTCTGATAACTTGATACTTAACAACATATCCATATTTGTGGCCTTTGTCCGCCCACCATCGAATGTCAAATACGGCGCACTACCCTCTATAATGTTCGTGCTTTTTGCCGATAGTGCCTGTGCAGTCAATGAACATAACAGCAGCCACGGTAACAATAACCATTTTTGCCTTAACGAAAAGTTTGATTTTGTGGGTTTAATTAAATTGCATATATAAAAGTAATTTTTGAGACTAGCTAAAAGATTGAAGACCAAGAATAGCCAATACTGAGGACTAAAAGAACACTGCATTACGTTTTTCCTATTACATAATATTTTGTTTTATTTTATATTAATTACTTATTCTGCGTATAATATCGCTTATTCGATCCGTTTTTTGATCAAATAAATTATAATTGCTAAAATTTTTTCGCTCCTTTTTTGTGTATTTTTAGATTGTT
>NZ_LZGZ01000098.1:0-5364 GCF_001690515.1 Gilliamella sp. Fer4-1
AAATAATAACATATAAAAACTTATCACTTCATAATTAATAAACGCGATAAAAATAAAGATTCAATTATTCTTCAATTTTTTGATCAAAACGATAATATCCCATATCTCTTTTAACATAAGCGTCTCACACTTGACTCAAGGATAGCCTTCTTTAATTTCTTGTTCTAAATTACTTTGCTTATTCCATGGTAAATTTTGAGATTTAACATTTTGTAACTTATCAACGCATGAATTATAGGTATTAACAAATTCGAACAATCATAAATTTCATTATAAAAATCAATTATAACTAGTCAAATAATAAAATAATGCTTAGAATAACTAGTCATATTTAATTATAAATATAAGGAAATTAAACTATGCCAGTATTTTATATCGCCATCTGTATTATTGTTTTACTTGCTTTAATCACCGTTTTGAAAGGCATTACTATTGTTCCTCAAGGTTATCAATATACTATTGAGCGTTTTGGTAAATATACACATACACTTGAACCAGGTTTAAACATCATTATCCCTTTTATGGATGGTGTTGGTCGTAAAATTAATATGATGGAACAAGTTCTTGATATTCCATCACAAGAAGTGATATCGAAAGATAACGCCAATGTACAAATTGATGCTGTGTGTTTTATTCAAGTGCAAGAAGCAGCAAGGGCAGCATATCAAGTTAATCAATTAGAACGTGCTGTGATTAATTTAATGATGACCAATATTCGTACCGTTTTAGGTAGTATGGAATTAGATGAAATGTTATCCCAACGTGATCACATTAATTCTAAGTTACTAAATATTGTTGATGATGCAACAAGTCCTTGGGGAATAAAAATCACACGTATCGAAATTCGAGATGTTCGCCCACCGGCAGAACTCATTGCGGCAATGAACGCACAAATGAAGGCTGAACGTAATAAACGTGCGGAAATTCTTGAAGCGGAAGGTATTCGTCAAGCAGCGATTTTACGCTCAGAAGGTGAAAAACAATCTGAAATTTTAAAAGCTGAAGGTGAAAAACAATCAGCCTTTTTACAAGCCGAAGCGCGTGAACGTGCTGCCGAAGCTGAAGCTAGAGCAACTCAAATGGTATCAGATGCCATTGCAGCAGGTAATATAAATGCCATTAACTACTTTGTTGCACAAAAATATACTGAAGCGCTACAACAAATTGGTTCAGCTGATAACAGTAAAGTTATTATGGTGCCTCTTGATGCGTCAAGTTTAATGGGCAGTATTGGTGGTATTGCTGAATTGCTTAAAAATACGAAATAGAAATCGAACTTTATACTTAAACACAATATTTCCTAAAACTTTTTGATAAAAGCCATGGATTATATGTTTGAGTTTTTTAACTTAATCGATTTTGAAGGTAGCGTAATGACTGATTTTTTTATGGTTTTCTATAATTCACCTCATTGGGTGTTTATCGCTTTAGGCGGTATTTTACTGATTGCTGAATTAATTGGCACAAGTGGGTATGGGCTTTGGGCTGGGTGTGCAGCCATAATTGTTGGTTTAATGGCTTGGGCATTACCACTTTCTTGGTCAACTTTATGGATCTTATTTGCAATTCTGACGGTTATATCTGCTTATCTTTGGTGGTTTTGGCTTCGAAGAAATGGACAAGATAAATCCAGCAAAAGTGAAATCAATCAGCCTCAACAAGATTTAATTGGTATAAAAACTATTGTCACTGTCCCTATTATTAATGGTTCGGGAAGAGTAAAAATCAAAGATGGGACTTGGCCAGCCAAGTGTAATCAAGATCTTAACGCGGGCCAGTATGTTGAGGTTATTTCTGTTGATGGTTTAACTTTATATGTGCAACCCTTAAATAGATCATGACATTAGATTGTTTTTATCAAAAATAAAAATACGCGTTCAAACGCGTATTTTTTTATGATCATAAAAGAGAAAAACGAATTACAAAAAAATGTCTTTCATCTGGGTAAATATCTAAAATCACCTTTTTTAAATCACTCAATGTCATATTCTCTTGTTTTGCATGTTCTTCAGTTAATTGTTCAATAGTGATTGGTGTAACACTCACTATTTTTATGGTACAAAAGTATTCATTAGTTTCAAAAGTACCAACACGTAGCTCATCACCAACTTTAAAGTGTGATTCACTCCTATCGCGAATAGTAATAATTTTTAAACCAGCCAAAATATCAGACTTAAAGCGTTGGTAAAAAGTAATATCATTTTGCATAGTAATTCTCCTTGTAGTTAACCATTCTACAGTTACTCTCCTTATTTACGCTAGGTGTAATTTGAATTTTATGTAATAAATTATTTGCAAATTTAAAACAGTATCAACTAATGAATATCTTTTACAAAAAGATATTCTAAAAAAGGTTTATGGGATTTTTGGTTTTATCATAAAGGATTTTCTATTTTTTGCTGTCCTATTTTGAGGGCGGTTAAACTAGGATGCTATCATGAATAGCATCCTACCAATACTTAGTGTGACATTGACATTTTAATGCCACCTTTTGGAATTGGTACATAAGCGATTTCTTTAGCAGTCCTTTGCTTATTATTGCGTACTTTCAGCACGGTTTTAACACCAAAGAAGATAATATCGTACACAACGAAAATGATTAATATATGATGCATATTATCGTTTTGTTGTGCTGTCAAACTTCTATCTTCTACAATACGGCAATTATATTCCTCCGCTAAATAAAAGAATCTTTCTAGTTGAGGATCCGAATTGAATAGTCTCAATACTAGTGCCCAAGTGGTACAAATTAACAACCAGATAGCTAGAATGGTAGTTACCCTGATATTAGGTTAGGATTATTGATAAAATCAGCTTGTCCTTTTTCATCAGAAATAATGCAATAATCCGCTAATCAATCCAATCAAAATTGTAGACGGTATACAAACCTCAGCGGTAATTTCTCCTAAATATGTAAGCCAAAATAGCTACTCATAATACCAAACAACGAAAAAATGCAGTAACAGACTAATTTATGAGACAAATGAACAGCCATTTGCATAAGAGGGGGAATAATTGGTGTTTTACTGAGTTAATAAGCAATCACCAAAAACACAATTTGTTGAAGAAGCGTAGGATAAGATCGAATTCAAACACAATACTGACCACAGAAATAAAAACGTCGACAGATGTCGACGAAAAATTAAAAATTTATTTATCAAGCAAAGTGAAAGTTTGCTTATTTTGTGTTGTAGAGTCACTACCAATAAACACATTAAATTTACCCGGCTCTGCAACGTATTGCATTTTGTCATTCCAGAATTTTAACATGTCATATTTAATAGTAAATTTTACTTTACCTTTTTCATGTGGTTTTAAGGTGATATTTTCAAAACCCATCAACTCTTTAACAGGGCGACTAACTGAGGCTGTAACATCTTGCAAGTAGAGTTGAACTGTTTGCATACCTTCCTTATCGCCAATATTTTCAACATTGACTGTAACAACAATTTCACCCTCTTTGTCGATTTCAGGGCTAGATAAAGAAAAATCCATCGCAAAGTCGGTATAACTTAAACCAAAACCAAATGGAAATAATGGCTCGTTTGGGCTATCAAAATACGAAGTTGTATATTTCCCCATATTTTCGGTTCCACGTGGACGGCCAGTATTTAAATGGCTGTAATAAACAGGTATCTGCCCTACATTATTAGGAAAAGACATCGGCAGCTTACCAGAAGGGTTATACTGACCAAATAATACATCAGCAATAGCATTACCCCCCTCAGTTCCTAAAAACCAAGTTTCAAGCATTGCATCAGCTTGAGCATATTCTTCAGTTAATGTTAATGGGCGACCATTCATTAATACAATAACCAATGGTTTTCCAGTTTCTTTTAATGCTTTGAGCAATCGTTTTTGGCTTGCTTGTAAAGATAGATCTGTTCGACTTGATGATTCATGAGCCATGCCTTCGGCTTCGCCAACAAAGGCAATAACAACATCAGATTTCTTCGCTATATTAACTGCTTCGGCAATGATTTTATCCGCTGGCCTATCATCAAATTTGGTGTTTTCTCCATATAAATTTAAAAAACGATATAAATTTACATCATCAGAAAGATTAGCACCAAATGCGTAGCTAACTGATTTTGGGTTCTTAACTGTGTTTTTGATGCCTTCTAATGGTGTTACCGCCAAATTAGTACGCCCAGCACCCGACCAACTACCTAAAATATCTCGTTTTGAATTAGCCAATGGACCTATTACCGCAATTTTCTTATTTCTGGCTAGCGGTAAGATCTTATTCTCATTTTTTAATAGCACAATGCTACGACGAGCCACATCTCGCGCTTCTTCACGATGTAGGCGGTTATTTGAAAACATTGTCTCGATATCTAATTTTGGATCTAAATAGCGATTAGGATCACTAAATAGCCCCATATCATATTTAAGCTCAAGAACTCGGCGGCAAGCTTGATTTAATTGATCTTCGGTAATAGCCCCTTCTTTCACTAATTCAGGCAAAAATTGTAAGAAATATTCATCATTCATACTCATATCAATGCCAGCTTTAATCGCAACGCGAACCGCATCTTTCGCATCGCTAGCCACACCATGGTTAATTAGCTCCCGAATAGCGCCATGATCACTAACCACAACACCATCAAAATGCCATTGATTGCGCAACACTTCGGTCAATAACCAATGGTTAGCTGTTGCAGGAATACCATTAACACTGACCAGAGAAACCATGACTGCACGGCTACCAGCATCAATTGCTGCTTTATAAGGGACAAGATATTCTTGGAACATTTTTCGTTCACTCATATCTGTACTGTTATATTCACGCCCGCCTTCAACTGCACCATAAAGCGCAAAATGTTTTACAGCCGTTGCAAGCGATTTTTTATCAGCAAGCGACTGTTTTTGCATTCTCTCAACAAAAATACGTCCCGCTTCGGATGTTAAATAAGGATCTTCGCCAAAACCTTCTGACACACGCCCCCATCTTGGATCGCGAGTAATATCGACCATTGGAGCCCAAATGATGTTCAATCCATCGGCTGTGGCTTCTTCAGCAGATATTTCTGCCACTTTAGCCATTACACTACGATCCCAACTTGATGCAATACCTAAATTAATAGGGAATATGGTTCGGTGCCCATGAATGACATCAAACCCAAAAAATAGCGGGATTTTATTCGGAGATTTTAAAGCTCGTTCTTGCATTTGCGACAGATCTGGCTCGACAATGGTATTAAAAATACCACCAACTTCACCCACTTCAATGTTATCAAGCACTTTATCTAAAGTTAAATCGCCCCCAACACTAATCAAACGTAATTGGCCTGCTTTTTCTTGAATCGTCATTTTCGATAATAAATTATCAATAAAAACTTTCTTTGCTTCGCTATTGAGCTC
>NZ_LZGZ01000099.1:0-5008 GCF_001690515.1 Gilliamella sp. Fer4-1
CTTTTAATGTTTGATATTTTCCATGCACCGAAAATTGTGTCACAACATTAAACGGTTTATTAAAGGCTATTAGTGAACTCATTTCATTCCAACATCAACTTATCATCTTCAATCCGTTATTCTTCGGGCTATCCGCTCTAGATATTATTATACAAATCAGAGCTCCATTAAATAAAATACCAAACGTAAAAAAGCCCAGCATCACTGCTGGGCTTCACTAAATTTAAAAGTCTGGCGGCACCCTACTCTCACATGGGTAATACCCACACTACCATCGGCACTACGGCGTTTCACTTCTGAGTTCGGCATGGGGTCAGGTGGGACCACCGCGCTATTACCGCCAGACATATCCTGTCTTCTCTTCTCTCAATTACCGTGTATTATCTCATATCCACAGCAATTGCTCAATCCAGAACAAACTGCTCTATCATTTATTAAACAATTTAAAGTCAATCTCTCTAAAAATATCAACTTCAATCATCCAATCGCGTAACTCCAAAACAACTCCGAGTTGTAAGGTTAAGACTCTCGGTTCATTAGTATCAGTTAGCTCAATGTATCACTACACTTACACACCTGACCTATCTACGTCTTAGTCTCAAACGGACCTTACTGAATCTCTTCAGGGAAAACTCATCTCAAGGCTAGTTTCGTACTTAGATGCTTTCAGCACTTATCTATTCCGCACGTAGCTACCGGGCAATGCAATTGGCATCACAACCCGAACACCAGCGGTGCGTTCACTTCGGTCCTCTCGTACTAGAAGCAAACCCTCTCAATTTTCCTACGCCCATGGCAGATAGGGACCGAACTGTCTCACGACGTTCTAAACCCAGCTCGCGTACCACTTTAAACGGCGAACAGCCGTACCCTTGGGACCTACTTCAGCCCCAGGATGTGATGAGCCGACATCGAGGTGCCAAACACCGCCGTCGATATGAACTCTTGGGCGGTATCAGCCTGTTATCCCCGGAGTACCTTTTATCCGTTGAGCGATGGCCCTTCCATTCAGAACCACCGGATCACTATGACCTACTTTCGTACCTGCTCGAGCCGTCACTCTCGCAGTCAAGCTAGCTTTTGCCATTGCACTAACCTCCTGATGTCCGACCAGGATTAGCTAACCTTCGTGCTCCTCCGTTACTCTTTGGGAGGAGACCGCCCCAGTCAAACTACCCACCAGACAGTGTCCCTTACCTCGATTCAGAAGTATAGGTTAGAACATCAAACATTAAAGGGTGGTATTTCAAGGGCGACTCCATGCATACTGGCGTACACACTTCTTTGTCTCCCACCTATCCTACACATTAAGGCTCAATGTTCACTGTCAAGCTATAGTAAAGGTTCACGGGGTCTTTCCGTCTTGCCACGGGTACACCGCATCTTCACGGCAATTTCAATTTCACTGAGTCTCGGGTGGAGACAGCCTGGCCATCATTACGCCATTCGTGCAGGTCGGAACTTACCCGACAAGGAATTTCGCTACCTTAGGACCGTTATAGTTACGGCCGCCGTTTACTGGGGCTTCGATCAAGAGCTTCTGCATAAGCATAACCCCATCAATTAACCTTCCAGCACCGGGCAGGCGTCACACCGTATACGTCCACTTTCGTGTTTGCACAGTGCTGTGTTTTTATTAAACAGTTGCAGCCAGCTGGTATCTTCGACTGATTTCACCTCCATCCGCATGGGACTTCAATTAACATCAGCGTGCCTTCTCCCGAAGTTACGGCACCATTTTGCCTAGTTCCTTCACCCGAGTTCTCTCAAGCGCCTGAGTATTCTCTACCTGACCACCTGTGTCGGTTTCGGGTACGATTGATTATAACCTGAAGCTTAGAGGATTTTCCTGGAAGCAGGGCATCAATTACTTCTGCACCTTAGTGCATCGTCATCACACCTCAGCGTCTCAGTGACCGGATTTGCCTAATCACACGCCTACATGCTTAACCCACCATCCAATAGGTGGTAAACCTAGCCTTCTTCGTCCCCCCATCGCAGTTATAACCAGTACGGGAATATTAACCCGTTTCCCATCAGATACGCCCTTCGGCCTCTCCTTAGGGGTCGACTCACCCTGCCCCGATTAACGTTGGACAGGAACCCTTGGTCTTCCGGCGAGCGGGCTTTTCACCCGCTTTATCGTTACTTATGTCAGCATTCGCACTTCTGATACCTCCAGCATGCCTCACAACACACCTTCTACGGCTTACAGAACGCTCCCCTACCCAATACACTTGCGTGCACTGCCGCAGCTTCGGTGCATAGTTTTAGCCCCGTTACATCTTCCGCGCAGGCCGACTCGACTAGTGAGCTATTACGCTTTCTTTAAATGATGGCTGCTTCTAAGCCAACATCCTAGCTGTCTAAGCCTTCCCACTTCGTTTCCCACTTAACTATGACTTTGGGACCTTAGCTGGCGGTCTGGGTTGTTTCCCTCTTCACGACGAACGTTAGCACCCGCCGTGTGTCTCCCATGATTAAACTTGTCAGTATTCGGAGTTTGCATCGGGTTGGTAAGCCGGGATGGCCCCCTAGCCGAAACAGTGCTCTACCCCCAACAGTTACTCATGAGGCGCTACCTAAATAGCTTTCGGGGAGAACCAGCTATCTCCCGGTTTGATTGGCCTTTCACCCCCAGCCACAGGTCATCCGCTAATTTTTCAACATTAGTCGGTTCGGTCCTCCAGTTAGTGTTAACCAACCTTCAACCTGCCCATGGCTAGATCACCGGGTTTCGGGTCTATACCCTGCAACTTAACGCACAGTTAATACTCGGTTTCCCTTCGGCTCCCCTATTCGGTTAACCTCGCTACAGAATATAAGTCGCTGACCCATTATACAAAAGGTACGCAGTCACTATTACCCAACGGTAACAGCTCCCACTGATTGTACGTACACGGTTTCAGGATCTATTTCACTCCCCTCCCGGGGTTCTTTTCGCCTTTCCCTCACGGTACTGGTTCACTATCGGTCAATCAGGAGTATTTAGCCTTGGAGGATGGTCCCCCCTTCTTCAGACAGGATATCACGTGTCCCGCCCTACTCTATAAGCTTCCACATCATGCATTTTCATGTACGGGACTTTCACCCTCTATCGTGCGACTTTCCAGACGCTTCCACTAATACATCATGCTACCCGCTTGGGCTCCTCCCCTTTCGCTCGCCGCTACTTAGGGAATCTCGGTTGATTTCTTTTCCTCGGGGTACTTAGATGTTTCAGTTCTCCCGGTTCGCCTCATCTGACTATGTATTCATCAGATGATAGTGTAGTCACCTACACTGGGTTTCCCCATTCGGACATCAACGGCTATAGCGCCTTTTATCGGCTCACCGTCGCTTTTCGCAGATTAACACGTCCTTCTTCGCCTCTGATTGCCTAGGCATCCACCGTGTACGCTTAATTTCTTAACCTTACAACTCACAGTTGTCTTGGTTTTCAATTTACGCTTTTTTCTCTTTTTTACTTCAATACTTTTAATTTAATCAGCTTAACTCAATATTTATCAAATATATCATTAAACCAAAAATAAAAACTTTCCGTAAAAACGAGAACTCGTTTCTTTCAGCTTGTTCCTAATTATTAAAGAGCTTTATCTTTCTATTCACTCATCTTTTAACTCAAGTAAATACAAACATAATTTTTTCATCATCGAATAATAGAGATATCTTTAATGGTGGAGCTAAGCGGGATCGAACCGCTGGCCTCCTGCGTGCAAGGCAGGCGCTCTCCCAGCTGAGCTATAGCCCCATTGTCTCACTTCATCAACCAATCAAGCTAAAATCAGCTTAACAAGTAGAATTGGTGGGTCTGAGTGGACTTGAACCACCGACCTCACCCTTATCAGGGGTGCGCTCTAACCACCTGAGCTACAGACCCAATAAAGTGACTCTTTCTTCTAAACAAACAATCTGTGTGAACACTTACGAGCTCTTCGTAAGGAGGTGATCCAACCGCAGGTTCCCCTACGGTTACCTTGTTACGACTTCACCCCAGTCATGAACCACACCGTGGTAAACGCCCTCCCGAAGGTTAAGCTATCTACTTCTGGTGCAACCCACTCCCATGGTGTGACGGGCGGTGTGTACAAGGCCCGGGAACGTATTCACCGTGACATTCTGATTCACGATTACTAGCGATTCCGACTTCATGGAGTCGAGTTGCAGACTCCAATCCGGACTTAGACGTACTTTATGAGGTCCGCTTGCTCTCGCGAGGTCGCCTCCCTTTGTATACGCCATTGTAGCACGTGTGTAGCCCTGGTCGTAAGGGCCATGATGACTTGACGTCGTCCCCACCTTCCTCCGCTTTATCAACGGCAGTCTCCTTTGAGTTCCCGGCCAAACCGATGGCAACAAAGGATAAGGGTTGCGCTCGTTGCGGGACTTAACCCAACATTTCACAACACGAGCTGACGACAGCCATGCAGCACCTGTCTCACAGTTCCCGAAGGCACTCCCATATCTCTACAGGATTCTGTGGATGTCAAGACCAGGTAAGGTTCTTCGCGTTGCATCGAATTAAACCACATGCTCCACCGCTTGTGCGGGCCCCCGTCAATTCATTTGAGTTTTAACCTTGCGGCCGTACTCCCCAGGCGGTCGATTTATCGCGTTAGCTTCGGAGCCCATCACTCTAGGCAACAAACTCCAAATCGACATCGTTTACAGCGTGGACTACCAGGGTATCTAATCCTGTTTGCTCCCCACGCTTTCGCATCTCAGCGTCAGTATCTGTCCAGAAGGCCGCCTTCGCCACCGGTATTCCTCCACATCTCTACGCATTTCACCGCTACACGTGGAATTCTACCTTCCTCTACAATACTCTAGTTAACCAGTTTTAAGTGCAATTCCTAGGTTGAGCCCAGGGCTTTCACACCTAACTTAATTATCCGCCTACATGCCCTTTACGCCCAGTCATTCCGATTAACGCTCGCACCCTCCGTATTACCGCGGCTGCTGGCACGGAGTTAGCCGGTGCTTCTTCTGTAATTAACGTCAATTGTTG
>NZ_LZGZ01000100.1:0-3727 GCF_001690515.1 Gilliamella sp. Fer4-1
ATTTTAGTCAGATCCAAACCGTATTGTGAAACGTTGTCGCAGTGGGGGCAGAAAAACATTGAGCAAGGTGCAGTGATTCATCGTGATTATGCCATTTTTGATCCGTTACCTGATGATACTTTCGGTGCAAATGTTTTTTTAACATTAGCAGATAGTTTTACAATAGATACCCAAACCTTACGATGTATTGCTATTCCTTTTTACACCCATCATGAATATAGCGTTGAAGTTGCCTCTGCTACAGAAAAGTTTACCATTGACTTACCATTAAGTGCGCCATTGTATTCGCTGTATTATGAAATTTGTGAAAGTGATGAAGTTTTTTATAAATTTACTTTTGTAGCTACCTCAACCCCAATCGTCGCACACTATATGATTGATGACGAATGGGGAGGAAAAAAACAAAAAATAATTCAATCAGGAGTACTATAATTCCACCTTTGCTATGATTAGCTCTAATTTATAGCCTGTTGTCAAAGCGAATAAAGAACAATAAATGAAAAAGAAAAATAGCCAAAACACCATAAGCTATGTTGTCGAAGACGAAGGCATCGCAGTAGATATTATTTTGCCCCGCTTTGGCCAGCAACCTATCCCAGTTATTTATTTGGAATCATTTGAGTATAACAAGCAAATGAAAGATGCTATTGATTTCATTACATCCCATCAAATTGAATTATACAACATCATCAATAATGAAATGACGACTTATATCTCTCAAGTTTATAATCAAGATGGTAATAAAGCGCTATCACAAATTTCATTAACTAAAATTTACATATTGCTAGATGAAAAAGATGAGTACGGCTTGATGTTTGCGTGGTCAGGGGATAGTGAACATGGTATAGGTATTAAAATGAAAAACATGTCAATAGTAAAAATAGGTGCTGCAGAAATCGCATTTTTATAAAGAAAGTTTGCTATTAGGAATAGAATGTGTTCAAAAAGCAATCCTTTCTTTGTAAAAGATCATGTGAAAAATTTGCAATGCTTTCAAATATTATTAAAATAATATCATTTAGCTAATTACTTGAATTAATATACTTTAATGCTCCGAATTAGAATTAAGTTAGTATAACGAAGTCGTAGTCAAAAAATATTGCGCTGAATCTTGGCTAATTAACTTAATTATAAGTAACTTAATTATCAGCAACATAACCGTTAAAATCTAAAATTAAGCAAGATGTATGAACTAAAAAAACTATGTCATGATTTACATTTACCAAGTGGTGATAAATTCACTCAAGATTGGGCGTATGAATTGCCAGAGCAATACCGAACCGAAGAATGGTTAGATAGATATATTCGTGCTTATACTCATTCAACTTATTCAAAAACACAAAAACGTATATTAATGACTTTGATACTGGATGTCACGAATGATTTAGTTTCATCAGGTATTAGTGTATCCACCTTAACGATTAATCAAGCCCTAAAACTTTTATTGCAGGATTATAATTATCATATGGAACTAATTGAGTATTGGTCATTATCTGACGAACCATTAGCGGACTGTTTTGCGCTAACTCCTGAAATAAGAAAGCTAAAAATGTAATTAACTAAAAAATAATATCCATTATCATCAATTTGCCTGCGAGGTTGATTATGCAACGAACGACTAATCTATCTGATGATGAATTAAAACTGATACAAATGCGATGTGAGAAAGCAACGGCAGGTCCTTGGATCTCTTATCTTGAAGGTCGCGATCATAACAGTGGCAGTAATTTTATTATGACAGGTGATAAAAATAACCGCGGTGAAGATATTGAACTTATTGGTGCAACTATTGCCGATCAAGAATTTATTGCTCATGCTCGACAAGATATACCAAAATTAATTAATGAAATTAGAAGATTAAAGAAGTTAATTGCAAGTTCTACATAATATTACCTAAACACATAAATGAAAGAACAACGCTTGATGAATTTACCATAGTGGGGGCTACTACTTATTACCTATATTCTTTTTCAACGCATTTATAGATTAATATAAATTGATAGAGAATCTTGGCAGATTAAAATGTTTTTAGTGAATGGATTAGCGATGGAAATATTTGTAAACCAACAGTAATGCAACAAAATCAATGAACACTATTTTCATGGTAAGATGCAGTATTCAATGTGACTATTTAAGCTTATTTTACGACTATTTTGTGTGCTTTATTGAAATGAATAAAACCGCTATAACGGCTTAATATATTATAATTGTTAATATCATAAAAAACACAAATAACTCAATGAAAAATTATTACGCATTTGAAAAGTTAAACCCAAAAGAATTTATATTAGGAGCAGAAAAACAGCATATATTTCTTAATATGTTAGATATCGTATGCAAGGGAAATTTAACTTTATTTACGCAATCTTTTTCAAATTTTGTTCATCTATTTCAAAGTGATAGCTTTTACATAGCACATAACCTAATTTACTATAAAGGTAAAAAAGCTATATGCAAAGGGCATGTTGTGAAAGCATTAAAAACTCAACTTATTGATTTTATCGAATATGCAATTAATCATGATGATCTTCGTTCATTTTTAATAACGCCTATTATAGCTAATCCAAATAACAAACAGGTTTTTTATCTTACGGAGGAAGGATTTTATTTATACGAAATATAAATAATTTAAGTTTTTTCTAAATTTTAGTATAACGATAAGTGGTGATCATTACTTCTTTAATTTTTACAATCTGGTGTGGCTTATTTTTAATGCCCGCCATTTTTGCAAACAGAGTTATCATTACCATATAAACATAATAAATCCTATATTAATAAAGGTAGCAAAATCTAAAGGCATATTTATTAGTAAAGTGAGGAAAAATACGTTGCCTTATTTATTTTTAATTTTATTACGTTTATATTAAATTTAAGTATATAATTGGTCAAAATCCCTTTAATCTAATTCTTCAGTGTATTTTTATGACTAATATCTCTTCGTTTCGCCAAAAGCAAAGCGTTATTTTTGTTGCTTTTTTAGTCACTACATTTGTTGTTGGAATTGCTGGTGCTTTACAAGCCCCCACATTAAGTCGGTTTTTAACTTTCGATGTTAATGTTAATTCACGTCTGGTTGGGCTTTTTTTCTCGATTAATGCCTTAGCCAGTATTGTGGGGAGTTTTCTATTAGCTAAATATTCCGACACAAAAGGCGATAGGCGTTATATTGTTATCTTCTGCTGTTTAATGGGCGTAGCTAACAGTATCACTTTTGCGTTTACGCGCCATTATTTGATATTAATTACCTTGGGCGTTTTATTTGCGGCGTTATCGTCGGCTGCTATGCCACAAATTTTTGCATTAGCGCGCGAATATGCTGTTAAAACAGGGCGTAATGTTGTGGCATTTAATTCGCTTATTCGGGCTCAACTTTCACTGGCTTGGGTATTTGGTCCACCAATCTCATTTGGTTTGGCTATTAATTTTGGTTTTACGGCAATGTATTTAGCTGCCATGGGTATGTTTATGGTGGCGATGCTATTTGTTGCTGTATTTTTACCTTCAGTTGAAAAAAATCCTACCTCATCAATAAATAACAACCTAGATCTAAAAGTAGCAAATCAACCACTTTGGCAGAACAGAAATGTGCTATGTTTACTGTTATCTACTGTATTTATGTGGGCTGCGAATATGATGTATATCATCGATATGCCACTTTATGTTGATGAAGTCTTACATTTGCCTGATTCTTTACCTGGCGTATTAATGGGGCTAGCTGCGGGTATTG